>CAZOUZ010000045.1:2322-11333 GCA_964583115.1 uncultured Dehalococcoidales bacterium | reverse complement strand
CTCGCAATTACAAAGGGAGAGCACCCTGATTAAAACCTTTTGCCTTTGCTTTACCTTATTCAGAATGCTAAAATATCAGTTGAAGCCGGCTTATTAGCCGGGCTTTAGTAACGGAGGGATGATGGCCAAGGAAAAGGAACTTCGCCTGACGGAAAGCGTTCGCGGCTCCGGCTGAGCTTCAAAAGTGGGTCCGGGAGACCTCAACAAAGCTTTGTGCGACCTGCCGATACTGACCGACCCGAACGTACTCAGGGGTATGGACAGCCTGGATGACGCCGGTGTCTACAAACTGACCGATGACCTGGCTATCATCCAGACGCTCGACTTCTTTACGCCCATAACCGATGACCCCTATATGTTCGGTCAGATTGCCGCTGCCAACTCCCTGAGCGATGTCTACACGATGGGCGGCAAACCGCTGACGGCGCTGAACATAGTCTGCTTTCCCAGCCAGTCCATGGATATCTCTGTTTTGCAGGATATCCTGAGGGGCGGTATTGACAAAATGAGGGAGGCAGGAGTAGTGCTGCTCGGCGGGCATACCGTAGACGATACCGAACTGAAGTACGGGCTTTCCGTCACCGGCACGGTGAACCCCCAAAAGCTGGTGACCAACTCGGGCGCCATGCCGGGAGATAAACTCATCCTGACCAAGCCGCTGGGAACGGGAATCATCAATACCGCCGTCAAAGCGGGGGTGGTTGACGAGGAAACGGTTAACAGGGTTACAGAGTGCATGGCGGCACTGAATGATAGAGCTGCGGTGCTGATGCTTGAAGCGGGAGTACACGCCTGCACCGATATCACCGGCTTCGGCTTCATCGGTCACACCATGCAGATGGCGAAGAACAGCCAGGTAGCTCTCGCCATCAATAGTGCTGCCATCCCCTTCTTCCCGGAGGCAGCCGAGTTCGCCAGGCAGGGCTTGTGCCCGGCCGGTCTGCACAATAACCGGGAGTTTTATTCCCCCTGCACGGAAATAGACGGTAACGTGCCCGTTCACATACAGGATATACTCTTCGACCCCCAGACCTCGGGGGGACTGCTTATCGTCCTGGAGTCGGGACTGGCGGAAAAGCTGCTCGGCAGCCTGCACCAAGCGGGTATAGAGGATGCGGCGATTGTCGGAGAGGTAGTAAAAGGGCCGGACGGAGTGATTACTGTCAGGTAGTGTAATGGCAAAAGACAGCCTCTACCGTGACAGAAATCTCCAGATAATCTTCGGGGTAACCCTGATGGCAGTCCTCGGGGTAGCCAGCATCACCCCCGCCTTTCCCACCATGACCCGTGAGCTTGGTATCACCGGCGGTCAGGTAGGACTGCTAATCACTTTCTTCACCCTGCCCGGTGTTTTTCTGTCGCCGGTACTCGGGGTAATGGCCGACCGTTTCGGACGGAAGAGAATCCTGGTGCCTTCCCTGTTTCTTTTCGCCATCGCCGGGACGGCCTGCACCTTTATCAGCGACTTCAATTTTCTGCTCTGGATGAGAGCGATTCAGGGCGTGGGAGGGGCTTCGCTCGCCTCCATCAACAACACCATCATCGGCGACCTTTACTCGGGAAGACGGCGGGTCGAAGCTATGGGAGTCAATACCAGCGTGCTCAGCATCGGCACCGCTTCCTACCCGGCTATAGGCGGCGCTCTGGCGCTGCTGGGCTGGAATTACCCCTTCGCCCTTTCCATATTAGCCGTACCCGTCGGCATTCTGGTGCTCACCCGTCTCAAGAACCCGGAGCCGACGAAATTTCAGGGCATGGGAGAATACCTGAGCGGCACCTGGGGATGCCTCAAGGACATCAGGGTGGTCGGACTGTTTGCTACCGGTATCATCGCCTTTATCATTCTTTACGGCGCCTATCTCACCTATTTTACGCTGCACATGGCCGAGAAATTCGGCGCTTCATCCCTTATCATCGGAATTGTAATGTCGACTTCATCACTGACAAATGCCGTAGTCGCCTCGCAACTGGGTAGAATAAACCGGTGGCTTTCTTTGCCGACAATCATCAAGCTGTCTTTCGTCCTTTACGCCCTGTCGATGTTTCTCATCCCATTCATGCCGGGCCTGTGGCTGCTGATAATACCGACCATTATTTTCGGCACCGCCGGCGGAGCCACCCTGCCAAGCATTCAGTCATCGGTTGCCGGTCTTGCCCCGCTCGAGTACCGGGCAGCTTTTATGTCCATAAACAGCACTATGCTGAGACTGGGACAGACAATCGGACCGCCCCTTATAGGGCTGGTCTACGTTTACAAAGGACTTAACGCCACCTTCTTTGCCACGGCCGGTCTGGCATTGCTCGTGCCAATCGCAGCTACTCTATTTCAGAAAATACGCCGCTGACATTTAACAATCTGCACGCCGTGTGATATTCTATATTTGTAACCGGACTTAAAACCGTATTACACCTGTCTGAACGACACGGACCATAAAATATAGCATCACCGTTATAAGGAGGAAGAATGCAACTCGATGAAACAATCATATCCAGGGCAATAACCGAGAGCTTCATTAAAGATTTTCTGGATGCCCTGGAGGTGGATGTTGCTATAGTCGGAGCCGGACCGGCCGGCATGACAGCAGCGTATTATCTGGCAAAGGGAGGAGCAAAAACAGTAATTTTCGAGAGACATCTAAAGATTGGCGGTGGCATGCCGGGGGGCGGGATGATGTTCAACCGCATAGTGGTGCAGGAAGAAGGCAAGAAGCTGCTGGACGAGTTCGATGTAAGGACCGAGGAGTACCAGAAGGGCTACTACCATGCCGATGCTCTGGAAGCCACTTCAACCATTTGTTCCAAGGCAATAAAAGCCGGGACAAAGATATTCAACCTAATCAGCATCGAAGACGTGATGATAAGGGAAAACGACAGGATAACCGGACTTGTGCTTAACTGGAGCGCCACTTCCCTGGCCGGGCTGCATGTCGACCCCCTGGCAATGAGCTCTAAAGTTGTCATAGACGCTACCGGGCACGCCAGCGAGGTCTGCCATATTATCGTCAATAAAATAGGCGCCAGGTTGAGAACAGAAGCAGGCAAAGTAACCGGCGAAAAATCAATGTGGGCGGATGTAGCGGAAAGCGAGATACTGGGGAACACCAGAGAGGTGTATCCCGGCCTGATAGTCGCCGGTATGGCAGCCAACGCCGTATTCGGAGCCCCCAGGATGGGACCTATCTTCGGAGGCATGTTCTTATCGGGGAAAAAGGCCGCCGAGATAGCCCTCGAAATTCTTTCAAAGAAGTAAACAGGAGCACTTTCCATAACGGCAAACAATAATAATACAACAGCAGGGATGCTGTTCACGCCCGGAAAGGGAAAGAATACGGTGAAAGTCGTTGTAGCGATGAGCGGTGGGGTAGATTCATCCGTAGCCGCTGCCCTCCTCAAAGACAGAGGGTACGAGGTCAGCGGGGCGGCAATGCGAGTGTGGGACAGTGAAGCTTTCCCGGCAAAGGAGACAGGCTACGGATGCTACGGACCGGGCGAGAAAGAGCACCTTGAAGACGCCCGGCAGGTGGCTCAAGCCCTGGACATCCCCTTCCATACTTTCGACCTGATAAAAGAATACAAGACCGAAGTCCTGGACTATTTCAGCCGTGAATACCGGGCAGGAAGGACCCCGAACCCGTGCCTGAGATGTAACTGCCGGGTTAAATTCGGCGCTTTACCCAGGCGAGTCCGGGACAGCGGCATCGAGTTCGATTATTTCGCAACCGGCCACTATGCCAGGACAGGCTACGATGAAAACAACCGGCGCTACCTGCTGAAAAAAGCAAAAGATGTCCATAAAGACCAGTCCTACTTTATATCGTCACTATCCCAGGAGCAGCTTTCCCGCCTGCTTTTACCCATCGGCGACTACACAAAGGACGAGACAAGAAAGATGGCTGCCGACTTCAATTTAGTGACCAGCGATAAGCCGGAGAGCCAGGACTTTATCGCCGGGGGCTACTCTTCTTTTATCGGGACGGCGCCTCCGGGACCGATACTGGACAAACAGCAAAATGTCCTGGGAGAGCACCGGGGAATCCCGTTTTATACCGTCGGTCAGCGCAAAGGACTGGGGGTACAGGCAAAAGAACCGCTGTACGTTACCGAAATCGACCCCGAAAATAACGCCATCACCGTCGGCACGAGGGAAGAAGCATATCACGACGAGTTTACAGCGTCAGGGCTTAACTGGATAGCCATAGAAAAACTGGAGCAGCCGATAAAGGCAAAGGCAAAGATAAGATACGCTCACCCGGAAGCCGAGGCGACGGTGACGCCTGTGACTGAAGACAGCGTATTCGTCAAGTTCGAAAAACCTCAGCGCGCCATTACTCCCGGGCAGGCAGCAGTCTTCTACCAGGGCGACATCGTGCTGGGAAGCGGCACGATAGAGAGGAAGACATAGATGGATAATGAAACCAGGAATATTCCTGTATCCAGGATTACCAAAGGAAGCAGGAATAATATCGAAGACCTGGTCGCCAGAGAGCTGCCCATTACCATTATCCTGAACAACCGGGAGATGGTAACCCTGCCCTGCTCCCCGAAAGATTTAGACCACCTGGCTATCGGCTACCTCGTATCGGAAGGACTGATAAACGGCAAAGGTGAAATCGAGAAGGTACTCGTCAATGAACAGGCAGGCACCGTAGAGGTAGAGACAGGAGGTGACAAAAGCGCATCCCGCCCGGACAAAAAGGTAAACAAAATAGAGTCCCGGTTCACCGTATCGTCCGACGAGGTGTTCGACCTTATGGACAAGTTTATCCGGCGCTCCGAGGTCTTCGAGGCGACCGGCGGAGTCCACAGCGCAGCCCTCTGTGACCGGCAGAGCATCATAGTCTTCAAAGAAGACATAGGAAGAAATAACGCCATAGACAAACTCTTCGGCGAATGCGTCCTGAACGATATACCCGTTGATGAGCGGGCGGCAGTCGTCAGTTGCAGGATATCATCGGAAATACTCTTAAAACTAGCCAAAAGGAAAGTCCCGGTAATCATCTCCAAATCTCCCCCTACCGACCTTGGAGTGAAGCTGGCTGATGAATTCGGCATTACTCTCCTCGGCTTCGTAAGAGGGAAAAGAATGAACGCTTACGCCCATGACTGGAGGATAGCGGAAAATGGAAAATAGTGAAGCGGAACTGATAGAGAAGATTGAAAGCCTTAAAAAAAGAAGGAACGCCGTCTTTCTGGTGCATAACTACCAGCTGGGCGAAGTCCAGGATATAGCCGACTTTGTCGGAGATTCGCTTGAGCTGAGCCAGAAAGCAGCCGGGACCGACGCCGATGTTATCGTCTTCTGCGGCGTTCATTTTATGGCGGAAACAGCCTCTATTATCTGCCCGGACAAGACCGTCCTGCTCCCGGAGTCAGATGCCGGATGCCCTATGGCCGACATGATTACCGCCAGATATCTGCGGGAGAAAAAGAAAGAGTACCCGAAGGCAAAGGTAGTCTGCTACGTCAATTCCCCTGCCGATGTGAAAGCGGAGTCGGATATATGCTGCACATCGGCTAACGCCGTCGGCATCGTCGAGAAACTTGCCGGTGCCGAACAGATAGTGTTTGTCCCTGACCGGTACCTCGGTGATTACGCAGCCAGGCAGACCGGACGCGAGCTGATTCTCTGGCCCGGTTACTGTCCCACCCACGTAAGAATCAAAGCGGAAGATATCTCCCGGCAGAAAGCAGAGCATCCGCAGGCTAAAATAGTTGTCCATCCGGAGTGCCTGCCGGAAGCAAAAGCCCTCGCCGATGCCGTATTGAGCACCGGAGGAATGATAAGATTTGCCCGCGAGACCGATGCCGGAGAAGTAATCGTCGGCACTGAGATAGGCATATTACACCGCCTGAGAAAAGAGAACCCGGAAAAGAGGTTCATACCCGCCTCCGAGCAGGCAATCTGCCCCGGAATGAAGCTGATAACCCTTGAGAGCGTCCTGTGGTCACTTGAGAATATGGAGCACCGGGTTAAAGTGCCGGATAAAATCCGCCTGAAGGCGAAAACAGCCGTCGACAGAATGCTTGAAGGGTAAAATATACGGGTAAATATACGGGGCGGGCAAAAGAACCCGCTAACGTTCGACCTGTTTTATCCGGTAGCGCAACGTACCTGCCGGGGCTGCTATCTCCACCGTTTCCCCCTGCTCCTTATCGATAACCGCCTTGCCGATAGGTGAAGCGCCTGAAATCTTGCCTTTAGCCGGGTCCACTTCGCTGGAGCTAACCAGGGTGTAACGCAGTTCCTCCCCCGAATCGAGGTCGCAAAGAATAACGCTGTTACCAAGATTGACCCTGAGACCGGACGCCTGTTTCTTATCAATAACAACCGCCGCTTTCAGGGTTGCTTCCATCTCCATTATCCGTCCCTCGATGTGCCCGCGCCGTTCTCTGGCAGCTTGCAGGGGCGCATTCTCGCGGAAGTCCTTATCGGCGGCAGCCCTGCGCATTTCCCCGATAACCTCATAGCGGGCATCTTTCAGCGCCTCAAGCTCGGCAACAAGCTTATCATATCCCTCCTGCGTTAACGAGACAGTCTCAACCGGATTCCGCCCGGATGCAGGCCGCGGACCCGCCTTCCCCTTCCTGGCTTTCAGATGAGTCGCCAGATTCGTCTTGCTCCATCCCTTTTTCTTAGCGTAAACGAGGAAGCCCCGTATCAACCCGAGCTTCCTGGTGTAATCGGTATCCGATAGCGATAAATGCTCGGCATAATTGCCTATCTCGGCAGCGGTAAGCCCGGCAAAGGCGCGTTCTCTCCCGAACCAGCGGACAAACCTGTATATCTCCTGCTGGCTGGCTCCGCTTTCTTCGGCTGATAGACCAGCCACGAAATCGCTGGCCGCCTCGCCAAGGCCGGGATTCTGACTAATGCCGGTCATCGCTATGCACACCTCCTGCGAACGATATCGCTATCAAGCTTATTCTTTGTGTCTCCGGGCAAAAGGAAGCCTTACCGCCCCGAAAACCTGGGAAAGCGCCTTGTACCCGATAAGCCTCAGCACCACCCCACCGTGCCAGTCAAAGGACAGGTCTTCCGCCCCGAGCAGGTCTTTATCAATACCATTCGACTTTATTACGTCGAATATCCTGTCAACCTGCCCGTCGTTCAGCCGCTCGTATAATTTCCGTGCCCGGTAGCCTACCCTCAACTCCCGCCCCAGCTTTCTTCTCCACTCTCTCTCATATTCAGCCAGGCTTTTCGCAGAAAGGGTATCATTTTCCAGAGCCTGATGCAAATTATCGGCGGCAATATCGGCACAGAGCAGCCCATAGTAGACGCCCCCGCCGGTGGTCGGCTTTACCTGTCCGGCAGCGGCTCCCACCACAATCACCCTATCACCGCAGGTCTTCGCCGGCGGTCTCAGCGGAATACCCCCGTAGCTGAACTCAGCCCCGGCAGAAGCTATTTTCCCCTGAGCCGCCAGAGACGACATCAATTCTCTCAGGTAATCTCCCGGACCGCGGCGGGAAAGGAGACCGGCAAGAGCCCGTCCCGGTGATGTCGGCACCAGCCAGGCGAAAAACCCGGGAGCTACCTTTTCCCCGAGATAGACTTCCACCTCATCTATTCCGATTGTTTCCACTTCGGCCTGGACTCCCATAACGAAATCGCCTACCTTGCCCAAGCCCAATTCCTCAACAAGCTTCGAGCCAAAACCGGCAGCGACGACCACCGCTTTCGTCTCAATAGAGTCCGCCTCTCTCCCGTAACGCTCTACCTCAATATCTACCCGGTCACTGCGGAGTTCTATGTTTTTGACCTCGCTGCTCAAAAGGTATTCAGCGCCTTCATCCTGAGCCCGGCCGGCTAAAGCCAGGTTAAGGGCCGCCCTGTCCACAATACTCGCCTGTGGCTCCTGCCGCCGGACGCCGAGCAATTTACCGGCAGGTGAAAAAATCCTGGCGCCGTTCGCCTGCCGGTAAATAACACTGTCATCAACGGCAAAGGAGCGCACGCACTCCTGACCGATAATACCGGTACAGCAGACCGGCTCATCCAGTCTTCCCTTCCGCTCTACCACCACCACACTATGTCCCATTTCAGCCAGCCGGTAAGCCACCCGACTTCCGGCCGGTCCGGCGCCGATAACCGCTACATCATACAACCTTATCCTCCCGACCTGAAAAATAACCGCATATCACTAATCTAACGCATATATTATTTGACTTACCATCAGTTAAGGCTAATCAACAGCGCCACTGGTAATAAATCCGGTAACCCCTTTATTCTTTACCAGCCGCAAGAAAAACGCCAGCAGTATTAACAGTCCTATTATTTCCGGTATATATACTTCCGGGATAGAGAAAATAGAATAGAACAGACCAGAAATCCAACCGGCAGTCTCTCCACCGGGTAAAGGACCGAGCAGAGGCCAGAGTAATGTCACCGGGCAGCCCCACATCCGGTCGAGGACAAGATGCGTAAAACTGGACAGAGAAATAATCAACAGCCACGACCTTCTATATCTCAAAAGGACCAGACCGCCGATTAGCAAGACCAGATTAAACAACAGGGTATGAGCATAATCACGCCCGCTCAGCATAGCGGCACCGCCGAATAACAGGAATACCGGCTTATCAATAATATCAGGCAAAATCGAGCCCACAAGCACCATACGATAGTCGATTCGTCCCAGCCGATTCTTTATCCTGCCCAGAAACGGGTACGGCCTTAGCTGCGGTCTGCTAACGGCAGAGGTACTATTAGAGCGAGGACCCGGCTCCCGACTGCTGCCGGGCTTGGTTATAGACAGAGAAACATCACACGCTTTTAATACTGCTGCTGTAATCCCGATGTGTCCGAAAAACAACATTAGTTCGCCCGCTCAACACAGTATGCCTTCAATCTTCCACTTCCTCGACGACCTCTTCCTCTCCTTCAACTACCTCTTTATCTTCTTCCTCTATTACCTCGCCCTTCTCCTCTTCCTCTCCGCTCCTGCGCCTTACGAACCCGGCGAGATAATAGATGACTACAGGTAAAATAGTGACCATTAAAATTACAAAGA
>CAZOUZ010000045.1:0-2222 GCA_964583115.1 uncultured Dehalococcoidales bacterium | reverse complement strand
CCGGCGAGATAATAGATGACTACAGGTAAAATAGTGACCATTAAAATTACAAAGACGGAACTGGTGCCGGTAACCTTGAGGCCTAATATCCAGTTAGCGAAAAGAAGGCTGAGTGTCACCACGACTATTGACAGGGCAAAGGAAAGCAGAATCCTTTCCAGAACCTTTATCCGCCTGAAAAAGACAAGCGTCCAGGCGAATCCCGGCAGAAAAAATACCAGTATGAAACCGAGTACCGCCCTGATGAAAGGCACGCGCTCAAGAAACGGGAAAATAAAGCCGAAAAGCTCTCTTATCGGAGATAACCAGTCCACTCTCTTACTTACTCCCTGCCCGTACTCATCAAATAATCTTCAACCCGCGTCTGGTTTCCGGCAGCACGCCGGCATCATCAGTCATCTGCCCCATCATCAGGCTTGCTCCCTATATCCTACTCAATCCGGGGAGCAACTTCAAGCACTACCGGAGAGCAGCACCGGTTATGCCGTTCCTCTTTTTCATAATCTCGCTCCAGGCATTCGCCGTCTTGTTACCCGTTCAACGCACAAAGGAGCGGGTACAATTTGTTGACTTAGAAGTCAACAAATGCCACCGGTCATAATAAATATTATGATATTTGCCAAAAGTCACCCAAAGGGTATTGACTTTTTAGTCAACGTTCTGTATACTTAACCCGAATCTTAACTTCTAGGATACAGGTTAAAGTCCTGCTATGGAAAATAAAGAGTTTAGAGTAAGACTAAAAGAACTGCGAAAACAGGCCGGTCTCAGCCAGAGACAGCTGGCAGACAAGGTAGGAGTAAATTTCTCCTACCTCAGCAAGATTGAAAGCGGAGCAATGCCCCCTCCCAGCGAGCAGGTAATACTGAGGCTGGCCGAGGTACTGGATGCCGATAAAGATGAGCTGTTGACCTTAGCCGGTAAAATTCCATCTGATATAGCCCAGATATTGAAAAGCCGGGAGGCTTTACAGATTCTGCGGTCAGACCGCACTCAGAAAAAAATAAAGAAAGTAAATAAAAAAGAGGGGACGGGTATGATGAAAAGTTTACTGAACTATAAAAGACTTTCAAAGATAGCAGTACCGATTGTCCTGGTCTGCGCCGTTGCCGCTTCGCTCTGGTTCGCCTCACCGCTACCGGCCAGGGCGCTCGACATAACTATCACACCTCCGGCAACCGGGACTCACGGCAACGCGCACTCTTTCTCGGTAACAGTGGATATTGCCAGCACCGAGCTTGTGCCGATACAGGCTGTCAATATGGTGATTTACAATGTTAGCAACCCCGGTGCCTATACGGTAACATGTAATAATCTCCCTCTGACCGACGGAGGAACCGCCAGTTACTCTTCCAGTGGCGGCGTAGTAACCGTTACCGCGTCTTCTCCCAACGATACCTGGGCATACTTCCTCGGTACCGGTTATGCCAACTGGGAAGGGACCGGCTATGATTTTGGCACCACCTTTGGGTACGGCTATGCGACCGGTGCGTCAAGAATGACCTACTCCGGCACCTGGACATCTCCTTCAAGCTGGCCTGGCGGAGACTATCAGGTCAAAATCAGTATTGTCGCCCAGTCACCAACGCTGTCCACGACTTTCGTCAAGAACAGCAGCTCTTTCACGCTAAATGCAGTGACTTCGGCCATAGATGAGTCAACTGGTGGCGGCTCTACAGTTGTTTCCCCGGGAATAGTCAATGTAACCAATGTTGTTACCAAAGAAGGTAGATTCATCAGGGATGTTACCGTTCAATCTAAAGACAAAGATGTCAAGCTGAGTATCCCTAGAAACACCAACGGCAAGACAGCAAAGGGGAAAGCTCTCCACACGATAAGCGTAATACCGATGACTGCCCCTCCGGACCCGCCGGAAGACGCCAATATTATCGGCTTGACCTACGACATGGGTCCTGACGGGGCTACTTTCGAACCGGCGATTACTCTTACCTTTACCTACGACCCGGATGAAGTGACCGATGTCGACAACCTTAAAATTGCCATGTGGGATGAGGCTACTAAGGCGTGGGTTACCCTCGAAGATTACGAGGTTCACCCGGAGACCAATACCATTACGGCACTGGTAAGCCACTTCACAGCTTTCAGTGTTATCGAAGTAGCGCTGGTTGAAGAAGAAGAAGCGGTAATCGAGGAGGAAGAAGTAGTAGTCGAAGAAGAAGAGGAAGAGGTAGTCGAGGAAGAGGAAAAAGAGGTAGTTGAGG
>CAZOUZ010000044.1:3992-11431 GCA_964583115.1 uncultured Dehalococcoidales bacterium | reverse complement strand
TGTCAAGCGAGATTTACCCTGGTTCTATTGGCATCTGGTTGACTATACTGTCATTTCGAGTCCGCCTCAGGCGGGCGATTTCATCGGGACTACAAAACAACCTCAAACACAACTGTCATTATGAGGAGCGGAGCGACGTGATAATCTCTAGAGATTTATATAGATTGCCACGCTTCGCTCGCAATGACTAATTATAGAGATTGACATGCCCGGTGTAAAATATAGTTATTATCTCCTCATTTTTTGTAATGAAACCCCTCACCCTTAATCCCTCTCCCCTTTTCAATGGTTGTGTAAAAATTGTCATTCCGTGCTTGACACGGAATCCAGGTTGGTCCGCCTCAAGCGTACTGGATTCCCGCCCGCCGTGGCGGGCGGGAATATTATTTTTGAATATCATAGTAATCGTTCTCGTCGAATTTATCCTCATATTTTGTATCACGTACGTGCTCCGTACCAAACCCTACACGTATCGTCTTGTATGTCTCCCGCCATTTCCTACTGAATATACTTGGTTTGACTGTCTTATCAGTGATGTGCTCCCAAGCTACGTCGTATAGATTTCGTATGTGTTGACTGGAATCTTCATCCAGCAATAATTAGTTATCTTCGCACCAATGTAAAAGATTATCGATTGCTACCTTTTTCTCTTCAAAACTAAGTTTACTTTCAATAGAATGTCTTAGCTTTTGTATTTGTGATAACGCTGCTTGATGCGTCTCTAATCGCTTTTCAAAAGTCATTACCCGGAATCTCTGTTTCCTATCTAACCAGTGTCTAATTTCCGAAATAATGGCACCAGCGATTAAACCACCAACACCTATTAGTGCAATTCCCCATTCTGGCATTATTATTCATCCTCTGTAATATTGTATCATGAAAACGAAGGATCACTAGTCAATGTAGCTAACGAGTGCAAGAATCATAATTATAATAGGAGAATTTAAGGGAGGCTTCGCCTCCCTTTCTAAAACTTCCCCCTTCCCCTTAAGAGGGGAAGGGGGATACAGGGGATGGGGTCCCACAGTCCAGGCTTGACTTTTTATGTTAATGACTTCTATAATACTCAGGTCATTGAGCTTGAGCGGCATTGTGCCGATGAAGCTAGCAGGAAGAGTGTGGCGGGGTGAGGTTATTTTAAGATAATTCCACGGGCTTTTCCCCCACGGATATTCAATACTTAACAATAGAATATGGTATAATATGCCCGAGTGGCGCAATGGCAGCGCAACCGACTTGTAATCGGTAGGTTGGCGGGTTCGAATCCCCCCTCGGGCTGATGCGTAGAGTCATTCACTTGTATCAACTGGAGAGGTGCCGGAGTGGTTAATCGGAGCAGTCTGTAAAATTGCCGCCCTGACGGGCTTCGCAGGTTCGAATCCTGCCCTCTCCACCACTACCAGAACATTACAGGCTCCGGACTGGACATAAACCTTGAGAAATCTGTATAATAGGCTAGTTGCCCACATAGCTCAGTAGGCAGAGCACACCCTTGGTAAGGGTGAGGTCACCAGTTCGATCCTGGTTGTGGGCTCATAATAAAGGGAGGAAAAAATGGCTAAACAGAAATATGAGAGGACTAAACCGCATTGTAACGTGGGCACCATCGGTCATGTCGACCATGGAAAGACCACCCTGACTTCGGCAATGACACTGGTTCTATCCAAAGCGGGAGCCGGTACGGGATACCGCTCCTTTGATAGCATTGATAATGCTCCTGAAGAAAAGGCGCGCGGGCTGACTATCGCTATCGCCCACGTGGAGTATGAGACAGAAAAAAGACACTATGCTCATATCGACTGTCCGGGGCATGCCGACTTTATTAAGAACATGATTACCGGTGCCGCCCAGATGGATGGGGCGATACTGGTGGTGAGCGCTCCCGACGGCCCGATGCCGCAGACGAGAGAGCACGTACTGCTTGCCCGCCAGGTGGAAGTCCCTTATATCGTCGTCGCTCTTAACAAGATAGATGCTATGGATGACGAAGAGCTTCTTGAACTCGTCGAGATGGAAGTAAGGGAACTGCTCAGCAAATACGAGTTCCCCGGTGACGAGATACCGATAGTCCGCCTCAGCGCTCTTAAGGCTCTTGAATGCGGCTGCGGCAAGAGGGATTGTGAGTGGTGCGGTAAGATATGGGAACTGATAGACGCCGTTGATGAATATATTCCTACCCCGGTACGCCCCAAGGACCAGCCTTTCCTGATGTCGGTAGAGGACGTTTTCAGCATCAAGGGCAGGGGCACCGTCCCCACAGGGAGAGTCGAGAGGGGCGTGATTAAGCCCGGTGAAGATGTAGAGATTGTCGGCCTGCATCATGAGCCCAAGAAGGTAGTGGCTACCAGCCTGGAGATGTTCCACAAGACAATGGACTATGCCGAACCGGGAGACGCGGTAGGTATTCTGCTCAGGGGTGTTGACCGTGACGAGATTGAAAGAGGGCAAGTACTGGCAGCGCCCGGCTCTATAAAACCGCATACCTACGCCGAAGGCGAGGTGTATATCCTGAGCAAGGAAGAAGGCGGCCGGCATACCCCCTTCTTTAACGGCTATAAGCCCCAGTTCTACATCCGGACAACGGATATCACCGGGACCATTGAGCTCCCCGAGGGGATGGAGATGGCGATGCCCGGTGATTATGTGACCATGAAGCTAAAACTTATCTATCCGGTAGCTCTGGAGCAAGGCGTGCGTTTCGCCATTCGTGAGGGAGGTAGAACGGTAGGTGCCGGGAGCATTAGCCGCATTATTGAATAAAAATGGCTAGAAAAACAGAAGCTAGAATTATTGTTCATCTTGCCTGCACCGAGTGCAAGGAGAGGACATATACTACTACCAAAAACAGGAGGAATGACTCTCAGAGAATAGAGCTTAACAAGTATTGTCCCCGTTGTCGCGCTCACAAGCTCCACAGGGAGATAAGGTAAAACAGATTGCAAGGTGGTTGCCCTGTTCGGGGAGGTTGAAGCTGGGGATGCGGAGATGCTGCTTTTACAGCAAAGCTTCCGGTGTCTTCTTCTCATTGGTTGTAAGTTTATATTGTGTGTCTGAGAAGCCGGTGGAAAATACTATATGAAAAGTCGTAGCGTCGTAGCCAACCGAAGCGCTCCTGCCAAACGGAGCGGCCCGAGATTCGGACTCATCGGTGATATTATTGCTGAGTTAAAGAAAGTAACCTGGCTATCGCGGCGGGAGTGGATTTATTTAACCGGCCTGGTTTTGGTTGTGACCGTCATCATGGGTCTGATTCTGGGAGTCATTGATTATGGTTTTACAAGGCTTGTTAATGATATTTTCCTGGCTGGATAGAAACCATGAGTGAGAGGACATCTGTGGGCGAGAATGAAAACGACTGGTTCGTAATTCATACCTACTCCGGGCATGAAGAGCGGGTCAAAAAGAATTTAGAGCAGCGTATCAGGCTGATTGATTCCGGGTCTGAGATATTGCAGATAATCGTGCCTACCGAGGAGGAGGTAGAGGTTAGAGGGGGACAGAGGCGCACGGTGGCGAAAAAGATACTGCCCGGGTACGTTCTCGTTCAGATGCAGATGAGCGACCAGAGCCTGGACATAGTGCTGAATACTCCGGGTGTTACCGGCTTTGTCGGTAGCGGCAACAAGCCGGTTCCGTTGAAAAAAGATGAAGTTAACCAGATTTTGAAGCAGATGGAGTCCGAAACACCGAGGATTAAGGTTGGCTTCAAGCAGGGGCAGAGTGTACGAGTGACTGACGGCCCGTTTGCTGAATTTGTGGGAATAGTGGACGAGATAAGCGCCGATAAAGGTAAGGTCAAGGTGCTTTTATCTCTTTTCGGGCGGGAAACGCCCGTGGAACTTGACTTCTTACAAATAGAAAAGCTTTAAGTCCGGTTAAATTTTGTGGCGAGGAGAGAAAAGTGGCGAAGAAAGTAAGGGCGGTAATTAAATTGCAGATTCCGGCAGGAAAAGCTAATCCGGCGCCTCCGGTAGGCTCGGCTTTAGGCCAGCACGGGGTCAACATTATGGCTTTTTGCAAGGACTATAATGACCGCACCTCTTCACAGAGCGGGTCTATTGTCCCGGCGGAAATTACCGTCTATGAAGACAGGTCGTTCAGTTTTATTACAAAAACACCCCCTACTACCGACCTGCTGAAGAAGGCGTTAGAGGTGGAAAAAGGTGCCGGTGCTTCAGGACGGGAAACAGTAGGCACGCTGTCACGGAAAAAACTCCGTGAGATCGCCGAGATTAAGGCTAAGGACCTCAGCGCAGTAGATATTGAGGGTGCAGAGCGAATTGTCGCCGGCACGGCTCGAAGTATGGGAATCGAGGTGGAGTAGAAGATGACAAGACGCGGTAAAAAGTACCAGGAAGCGGCTAAAATGCTCGACAAGACGAAGCTTTACGCTCCTCAGGAAGCTATCGGGCTCGCCAAGAAGATGGCTCACGCCGGATACGATGAGACCGTTGAGCTTCACCTCAGAATGGGTCTCGACCCCCGGAATGCCACCCAGCAGGTGCGCGGCGTTACCCTGCTGCCGCACGGGCTGGGAAAGCCGGTGCGGGTCCTTGTTTTTGCCCAGGGAGAAGCGCAGAAGATTGCCGAAGATGCCGGCGCCGACTATGTCGGCGGCGATGACCTGGTAAAGAAGATTGAGGAAGGCTGGCTGGAGTTCGATACCGCCGTTGCCACCCCCGATATGATGGGTAAGGTTGGCAAGCTGGGGAAGACCCTGGGGCGGAAGGGACTGATGCCAAATCCGAAATCAGGAACGGTGGTAGCCGCCAATGATTTACCCAGGGTAATAGAGGACTCGCGCAAAGGCCGGCTGGAATTCAAACTGGACAGGACGGCTATCATTCATGTGCCTCTGGGCAAGGTCAGTTTTGATGAGGATAAGCTTGTGGAAAACCTGACGGCGGTGGTGGATGCGGTGATGAAAGCGAAGCCCAGCGGTGCCAAGGGCCAGTATGTTAAAACCGCCTCGCTGGCTACTACTGTCGGTGCCGGTATAAAGCTTGACCTCAAGCCAATCATCTCTGCAGGCGCCAGTTGATACCGGCAGGGATAAGAACAGGTTAGCCGTTTACGGAAGAATTTAAATTAGAGGGAGGTCTCTTTATGGATGATGTTGCCATTATAGGAGTAGGACAGAGTGTTTTCGCCCGTAAGTGCGGGGTCTCTGTAAAGGAACTCTGTTTTGATGCTTATAAAGAGGCGATGGATGGGCTGGACTTGACGAATAGAGATATAGACGCTTCTATCACCTGCTCGGCACCGGAATATGATAAACAGCGGACGCCTTCGGGCTTGATATCGGAATATCTCGAACTGACCCCGAAGCCGGCCTTTTATGTCGAAAGCGTATGCTCTTCGAGCACTACCGGACTGAGGGTAGCCTGGTCGTTAATAAAGTCGGGTCTGCACAAGGTCGTGGCGGTTGTCGGCTTTCAGAAAATGTCCGAGCTGTCCTCCCGTGAAGCGGCGGAGAGGATGGGCAGAGGCGCTGATATAATGTGGGAATCGCCCTTCGGTATAACGATGCCTTCCGGCTACGCCATGTTTGCCCAGGCCCATATGGCGGAGTACGGCACTACCGAGGAGCAACTGGCTCTGGTGCGGGTTAAAAACGCCGGCTACGGGGCAAAAAATCCAAAGGCCACTTACCGCAAAGAACTGACCCTTGAAGATGTTATGGCATCGGCGGTCATCGCCACTCCCCTGAAGCTTTACGATGCCTGCGCCAACGCTGACGGCTCTTCCTGTATAATCGTCGCCAGCGCCGATGTAGCCAGGAATGTGTGTAAAATCCCGATATGGATTGCCGGTCTCGGCGCTGCAACCGATACGATGACAATGTCGGGAAGGAAGTCGGTTACCGGCTTGAGCTGCGCTCAGCATGCTGCCAGACAGGCTTACGAAATGGCGGGCCTCGGTCCGGCGGACATTGATGTCGCCGAAGTCCACGACTGCTTCACGATATCCGAGCTCCTGGCTTATGAAGACCTCGGCTTTGCCAGGCCCGGTGAGGGCGTTAAGCTGATTGAGGAGAAACAGACCTATGCGGACGGGAAGATGCCGGTAAATGTTGACGGCGGGCTGCTGTCCAAGGGTCATCCTATCGGAGCCACCGGCGGCTCACAGGTCAGGACCATAGTCAGGCAGCTCAGGGAAGAAGCCACCGAAGCCCAGGTAAAAGATGCCGAGATAGGTCTGGTCCATAATATCGGTGGCGTCGGGCAATACGGCAACGTGGTTATTCTAAGGAGATAGATAGATGGGTTTTGAGAATTTTGGCACCGTAAGTTTTACCGCCGAGTCAAAGGCCGAAGATTTTTTAAGCTATCTGGAGCAGGGCAAGGTAATGACCACCAGGTGCAAGAAGTGCGGCACCAGCTACTTCCCGCCGAAGATGGACTGTCCGGCTTGCCTGGATAGTGAAATGGAGTGGTTTGAAATAAAGGGTGACGGCAAGCTGGTTACCTATACGGTGGTCCACTACGGACCGTCCGGGTTTGAGGACGAGGCGCCCTATACTCTGGGAATAGGTGATTTCGAAGGTGGACTGAGAGTATTCGGCCGTATCAGTAAAGATGTTAATGAGAGTGATATCAAAGCGGGGATGGGAATTAAGGTTGTCCCGGTAAAATTGCCCGGTGATAAAATTGCTTACGAATTTAAAAAAGCCTGAAGACTTTTAGTCCTGGCTTTATCCTGAGACAGTAGGTGCTTGTTAAAGCTTAAATTGATGTGCCTGCCGAGGAAGAAACGCTGGATTAGCGGCACTTCACCATAGAATGAAGTGAAAAGTAATCCGGAAAATAGTCCTTGTGCAAGCCGGCACAGGGACTTCTTTTTTAGATGTTCAGCGGCGGCAGTAAGGAGTTAAAAAATGTCCAGAGAGAAGAAAGCGCAGATTATTGACAGTCTGGAGGAGACCTTTTCCAGAAGCAGTATCGGTATTTTGACCGACTACCGGGGGCTGACCAATGCCGAGATAACCGCTCTGCGCCGCAGAATACAGGGAGCGGGCGGCGATTATAAGGTAGTCAAGAATACCTTCGCCCGGTTTGCTGCGGAGAGAACGGGTAAGGATAACCTGATAAGCTACCTCGAAGGCCCCATTGCCATTGCTTTCGGCTATGAGGATATTTCCGAGCCGGCAAGGGTTCTGGCGGCCTGGATTAACGAGACGAAAATAGAACTGGCTATCAAGGGTGGCTTTTCGGGTGATAAGGTGCTTACCCCGGAAGATGTAATGACCCTTTCCATACTTCCGTCGAGGGAGATAATGATTGCCCGGGTACTGGGGCAGATGAAAGCCCCGATATCGGCACTGGTTAATTGTCTCAACAGCCCGATTCAGGGACTGGCGGGAGTATTACAGGCGCAAATTCAAAAACTGGAGGGAGAATAGAGAGATGGACAACGAAGAAACTACAAAACAGGAAACC
>CAZOUZ010000044.1:0-3892 GCA_964583115.1 uncultured Dehalococcoidales bacterium | reverse complement strand
AGAGCAGCCGGCAGCCGAAGAGAAGGCTGAACCTGCGGCTGAAAAACCTGCCGCCGGGGCAAAACCGAAGGCTGAAAAGGCGGCCGGGGAAGCCAAGCCGGAAGCTGCTGCCAGCAAAGCCAAGCCGGCTGCCAAAAAGGCAGAAAAGGCAAAAGGCGCAGCAGTAGCCACTGATGATATTATGGCTACGATTAAGAATATGACCGTGCTCGAGCTGTCCGAGCTGGTAAAGGCTCTGGAGACCGAGTTCGGCGTTACTGCTGCTGCTCCGATGATGGCTGCTGCGGCAGCGCTCGGAGGTCCGGCAGCCGCGGCGGGTCCGGCCGAAGAAGCGGAGGAGCAGACGGAGTTCACCGTAACCCTTAAGACCATCGGCGAAAACAAGATTAGCGTCATCAGGGCTGTACGTGAACTCACCTCACTGGGGCTTAAAGAGTCGAAAGACCTCGTGGAGGGCGCTCCGAAGCCGGTGAAAGAAGGCATCAATAAGGACGAGGCGGCAGCCGCTAAAGCGAAGCTGGAAGAAGCCGGAGCTACTGCTGATATCACCTAGTTGAAAATAGCGCTGATAGGGCGTATATTGTGACAAGGTAGTATCTTGTATCAGGGGTTGAAATGCCTCAGGCTGATAGTTTTGTGCTAATGGGGATGGGAGGTCTGTTTGTCCTTCTTGGCATCGCTGCGATTATCTGGGGCAAGAGGGAGGAGAAAATCTATTATGACACCCTCGCCACCCGCCCTGATACAAGAGAATTCCTGGAGCGCTGGCCCCGGCGGCCCCAGTTCGGGGCGCTGAAGATAGGCGGCTGGATAGCCATTGCTGTCGGTGTGCTGATGATAGTCTGGGGTTTTGCTTCATGGTTGTCGGGCTAGAGTGACCGGCTGGCTGAATTACCGGCAGAGACGGCTGTCCCCGAGCCTGTGAGCGAGAGTAACGGCTTGACACTGATAAGACGCTTTGTTAAAATCGGCACGAAACCCCCTATCAGCAGCCCCTCAAATACTGTCGAAGGAGACTCATTATGACCGTCGACTATGCGAAAGAAGGCAGGATTGCCGTTTTTACTATCAACCGTCCCAAGGCGTTTAACGCGGTAGACCTCGAAACATGGCGGGCTATGCACGATGCGATGCTGGATTTCCGGGATGACCCCGAAGTCTGGGTCGGTATCGTTACCGGCGCCGGTGAAAAAGCCTTCTGCGCCGGGGCTGATATAAATGAGACCCTGCCCTACATGAAGGAGAACCGGCATACTCCCTGGCTCTGGCCGGCTACCCAGTTGTGGGGGCTGGAGGTATGGAAACCTCTGGTCGCCGCCGTCAACGGGTACGCTTTCGGTGGAGGACTGGAAATCGCTCTTGCCTGTGATATCAGGATAGCCTCTGAAAATGCCCGTCTGAGCACGCCCGAAGTGACCCTGGGGCTGATACCGGCCTGGGGAGGCACTCAGAGATTGCCCCGGATGATTCCCTGGTGCAAAGCCGCCGAGCTGGTGCTGATGGGCAAGCAGATAGATGCCCAGGAAGCATACCGCATCGGGCTGGTAAATAAAGTAGTCCCTCTGGAAGAGCTTATGTCAACTGCCCGGGAATGGGCTGAGGCCCTTTGCCAGGCGGGACCTCTGGCGGTGAGAGCCGCCAAGGAAGCGATGGTCAGGGGCGCCAGTATGACTTTGGAAGACGGTCTGCGGTTGGAGAACGCCCTGGTGGCTAACGTCTTCAGTTCCGAGGACTTTATTGAAGGCACCTCGGCTTTCTCGGAAAAGAGGAAGCCGGACTTCAAGGCGAAGTAAAATATATTCTATATAAATAATTGAGGAAAGGAGTTGTTATGGAAATAAAAAAGGTTGGCGTACTTGGCTTTACCGGAGCAATGGGGCGCGGTATCACCCAGGTGTGTGCTCAGGCAGGCTATGAGGTATTGGGTTCCTCGAGAAGCGAGGAACGGGCAACCAAGACAGTGGCGACTATCGATGCCGCCATGGGCAGAAGCGTCGAGAGGGGCAGGATGTCCCAGGAGGACAAGGATGCGGCGATTAGCCGGATTAAGGGCACGGCGAATGTAAAGGATTTCAGCGACTGCGACCTGGTAATTGAGGTAGCCGTTGAGGAATTGGATGTAAAAAAGGGAGTCTTTGCCGAGCTTGACGGAATATGCAAGAAGGATGCGATTCTGGCAAGCAATACCTCGGTTCTGCCCCTGGTAGAAATGGCGATAGTGACCAAGAGGCCTGACAGGGTTCTCGGTCTGCATTTCTTCAATCCGGCATCGGCGATGAAGCTTGTCGAGATTGTAAAGCCTATTACCGTCAGCGATGAGGTCGTCGAAGGCTGTAAGAAATTCATCGAGTCCCTTGGCAAGACCCCGGTCGTTCTTCCCGATACGCCGGGTTTCATTGTCAACCGCCTGGCGGTAGGGTTTATGCTTAACGCTATGTACCTGCTGGAGAACGGAGTCGCCTCCAGGGAAGATATCGATACTGCCTGCAAACTCGGTCTGAACCATCCGATGGGTCCGCTCGAGTTAGCCGACCTTATCGGCAACGATATTATCCTCAACATGGCCGATGGTATCTACGCGACTCTTCAGGAGCACCGCTATATCGCTCCCAACCTGCTGAGAAGGATGGTTGCCGCCGGCTGGCTGGGACAGAAGTCGGGAAAAGGGTTCTACGATTACCCTAAAAAATAAGTATTGCAAAAGGAGCGGAATCTATGAAAGAAGCTGTAATCGTCAGTGGCGTCAGAACGGCGATAGGTAACTATGGCGGCTCGCTGCAGGATGTCTCCGCCGTAAAGCTTGGCAGTATTGTCATACAAGGGGCACTCAAGCAGGCTGGCCTGAGACCCAAGGTGGCTGATGAGGTGCTTGGCTATGCGCCCGAGGCGCTGAAGAGCGAAGGCGTTATCGAACTGGAGAAGAAATACGCCGACTGGGATGACTCCCTTAAGGAAGTTGCCTTAGACGAAGTGATAATGGGCAATGTTATTCAGGGCGGTCAGGGACAGAATATCGCCCGCCAGGCATCGATATATGCCGGTATCCCCAAGGAAATAAATGCTTATACGGTTAACAAGGTCTGCGCCTCCGGCATGAAGTCGGTAGCCCTGGCGGCACAGGCGATAAAAGCCGGCGATGCCGATGTAATCGTTGCCGGCGGTACCGAGAATATGAGTGCCGTCCCCTATTACGCTCCCTCGGTAAGGTGGGGCGCCAGGATGTTCGATGCCAAGCTGATTGACGGCATGGTTCACGACGGACTCTGGGAGATTTTCTATGACTACCACATGGGTATGACCTCGGAGAATATCATGGTGAAGTACGGTATCACCAGGGAAGAGCAGGACCAGTTTGCTCTGGAGAGTAATAACCGGGCGCTGGCGGCGATAAAGTCCGGCGTCTTAAAGGACGAGATAATCCCGGTGGAAATCACGGTAAAAAGAGAGAAGCAGATGTTCGAAATCGACGAGCATCCCAGGGAGACCTCGATGGAGGCTCTCGGCAGGCTGCGTCCCGCATTCAAGTCGGACGGCGGTGTCACTGCCGGTAATGCCTCGGCGATAACCGATGCCGCGGCTGCCCTGGTGGTAATGTCTGCTGAGAAAGCTGGCGAGCTCGGACTGAAACCGCTGGCGACTATCCGTGCCTATGCTTCCGGCGGTGTCGACCCGGCATATATGGGTCTCGGTGTCGTTCCGGCGGTAAAGAAGGTTCTCAAGGCAACCGGGCTTACCCTGAAAGATATGGACTCCATCGAGCTTAACGAAGCCTTCGCTTCTCAGTCGATTGGCGTAATCAGGGAGCTTAAAGATATAGATATGAGCAAGACCAACGTTCTCGGTGGCGGAATCTCACTGGGGCATCCAATCGGCTGCACCGGGGCGAGGATTC
>CAZOUZ010000043.1:6938-11483 GCA_964583115.1 uncultured Dehalococcoidales bacterium | reverse complement strand
TGTTTAAAGTGAATGGCGTAACCACCCAGACAGGCGTTGGTAGATATACGAAGACGGCGTATGCATCCAGTACGGGCCGGGCAGACTCGCTAAAAAATTACACCGGAAATTTTCAGGCTGTGCCTGCCAATCATCTGTCTTTCTTGACTACCTCCACAGTGCCCTCGGTAGCATCCATTTTAATATAGTCTCCGCTCTGGATTACTTCCAGCGGATTTTTATCCAGTTTGTGCACCATCGGGATATCGTTCATTATCGCCACCATCGCCATTACCGGCTCCACCTCGACACAAATCATCCCCTTCGGTACATTACCGAGCTGCTTTGCCATATAGGCAATACTGGGGCCCACCGTCGAGCCCTTTCCAGTAGCAAAGACAAAAATCTTGCCGGCTATACTCTGTCCCTCCAAATCGTGCCCCTTGGGAGCAACCGTTCCCGTCTCAGGGTTAAGGTCGCCCAGGAATGAAAAGGGCCTCTGGGAAACTATTGCCTCACCCTCCACCGTTCCTTTCTTCACTGTTTTTCCCTTGAGTATCATCGTTTTATCTCCCCCACTTTCCTGTTATTGCCGCATTGATGCAACTCTCAAAGTTTCCGTATTGAATGTTAATCCCGCGCCTTGCCTGATAAGAAGCAGCTTTTGCCGAATTTGTGGCTCCGATGGTTGCCGGCACCTCCAGCTGGGCGTAGGGAAATCCCATGATACAGATGTCGGTAACAATCACGCCGCCGGCCTTTTCAATAATATCAACGTATCCTGTACGTTTGGCCAGGGAATATACCCCATCTGCGGCAGATGCAACAAGTTTTACGCCATCCGCTATTTTCTTGCCCTCCAACAGCCGCGCAATCTCCCCTAAATCGCTAACGCTAACCTGGGGGCAGCCGAAGAAGACAATCTCGACTTCATCCGTTTTAGCTGTATGCAGGCTCTCCCAGGTTTCCCTGAATTCTTTTTTACCGATTTTTATCGTCTCTTCAGGCTTCTTGTGCCCCAGAGCTTCTTCCACGGTTGGTGCTTCCGGTGTAGCTCCGACAACGTGACACATTGCAACCGCCCCTGAGACGGGCTGTGGTGTTAAGAGGGCTTTAAGGTGGTCAAATGAAATATTTTCAGGTATACCATCAACAACCACATTCCTGGCATCAGCCACGCCACCAATGAAATAACCGACAGCACCATAGTCAGTTTCATCAAAATTTTCTACATCGAGGTCTTCCAGCTTAAACAAGACCTGCCCGTATCTGTATTCCTTTTGCAGCAGCAGCATATCCGGGGTCAGACCGGTAATGGCACTTGCTACGGAAGCTGGCGCTGCATCACGATTACCCCTGCCGCCAAATACCGAATTAGCGATAACGATACCCGAAGAGCCCGCCCAGGAAAAGACCCTGCCCGCCATGGGCACGTTTCCCACCAGATACGGGGTACAGGTCATCGCCGGGATAAAGCCCTTGGGAACACACAGAGACAGCATCTGATTCTCAGATTTTTCTGACTCCTGAAAAACCTCTTCTTTTAGCCCTATAGCTTTGGCATATTTGCTACCACCGCAGTGCCCGGCATGTATTGTAGTAATAGCCCTGACTCGTTCCACTCCCTCCAGAATCTGTTCAAGCCAATCCCCCCCGCCTACTATGCTGTCCACGTTGTGGACCTTGACCATTCTCTCGGCATCCCAGACCTCACCGTACTCGACAAGCATGGTTATGGCTTTTTGAACGCCGGGGCCGTAATCACCCTCATACATCCTTTTTTGCTCGTCAGTTAAGCGCAATTCTCTTCCCTCCTTATAATGAATTCAAGCAGAAGCGGGATGGAGGATTAAACTCTCCATCCCTGTTACCTCATAATCACCTCCTTAATAGATATACTCTCACCTCTGGTTTGCTTTCGGGACGGGGCGGATTGATGGTCCGGGGGAGAAGGTAATATCTATGAACATAAAGGGCTTATTCACCGTCTTGATATTGAGGGGGCCGTGGAGCAGTCCGCCGGGGATAAAGACAGCGGCGGGATAAGTGATTAAGTTTTTCTCCTCATTTTCCCCCAGGTACATCTCCACTTCCCCGTCCAGTTCACCTATATTATTAGGGTCACCACCGAAGAAGAGGATAAGCTGGTCGAAGTCGTGCTTGTGCGACTCCTCCACCATCAGGAACGGCTCGGTGAGGTAAGACCAGCCGAGGGAGAAGTCGTATCCTCCCAGGTCTCTCTCGCCGAAGACGCCTATCTGGGGGGCAACCACCTGCTTGTGAATCGAAGTACCCGTCTTCAGTTTCTTGATATATTGCTGCGAGTCAGTCATACAAGCCTCCCGATTTC
Source organism: uncultured Dehalococcoidales bacterium (assembly GCA_964583115.1). Taxonomy (GTDB): domain Bacteria; phylum Chloroflexota; class Dehalococcoidia; order Dehalococcoidales; family UBA2162; genus CAYVOV01. Next base: position 9,154 of record CAZOUZ010000043.1, on the reverse strand, counting down.
AGGTTGGTACTTATAGTTATAACACAAAATGCATAGCTGTCAATTATTTATAGAGATGATGCCATTGTTAGCCGCCGGTACTGAGTTATATATGATTATCGTTCAACCCCATCCCCCCACCTGCCAAAGCCTTGTGCGGCGGGCAGGCCTGTGTCCCCCTTCCCTTGAAAAGGGCTTTGTATCAAAAGTCGTCATTCCCGTGAAGACGGGAATCCAGATTGGTACGGTCAGTCACGATTTCTGGATTCCCACCTGCGTGGGAATGACAAAAAGACTTAAAAACGGTACTTGTGATACAACTCCTTTGAAAAGGGAAAGGGGGAGTGTATGTAAGAGAGGGGGATTAAGGGGGTGAGGTTAACCAGAATCAAAGGGAGAAGTTCCTGGTAATGACTGCCCAATCAACCAAATGTTAACAGAACCATAGAGATTGTTTCGCCCCGATTTCATCGGGACTCACAATGACAAGTAATGGTGCTCGCAATGACAGGAGAATGGAGATTCTTCGGTCACTACATTCCCTTAGAATGACAGGATGGAGATGACAATGACATCACCAACCAGAACCAAATAGCACCAGAGATAGTGGGTGTTGACATTTCTCCGGGGAATGGTCTATCGTTCATAGTGCATTTGAAACAGGTTCGGGGGAAGTTGCTTATATGAAATGAGTACAGGTTGAAAGCATGGTGAAAAATGGACGGAAAAGAGGGAATCGCTAAGGAAATAGCTACTAAAGAAGGGCTGACACCCGAAGATGAGGAAGGAAGAACTTATAAGAGCGGGACTCAACTACAGTAAAATACCGGAGATTCCCTGGCTTGTAGTTACCTGGGTAATCTGGGGAATATTGTGCTTTCTTCCCACTGTTGCGAGCCTCTCGCGCCTCGAAGCCTTGAGTTTTACCCTTAACCTGTATGTAATAAAAATCCCGGTGTGGCTGGCATGGATAGGCGCTGTTCTGCTGGCTGCGCTCATGCTCTCGTTGCCCGTTTTGAACTCCAGGATTTGGCGCTTCAGGACGAAAGCGGGTGGATGCGACAACGAACATCACACCGTAGTGCTTATCGAGGAAGGCGTCTATAAGGTTGTCAGACATCCGGAATATGCATTCTATCTCTGGCTTTTTATATTAATGAGTATAGCATTCGGCTCTCTATGGCGTTCCACGGCCCTGACAGTAGCTGGAGACATTTTGCTGATTATCGGTCTTGAGATTCTGGCCAAGCAAGAGGAGACGTTCAACATAAGAAAGTGGGGAGACGAGTACAGGCAATATATGAAAGAGGTGCCAAGGTTCAACTTTATCCAGGGCTTATGGAGGTTATGGAGACGGGGTGGAGTAAGATGAAAAAGCACTTTTAGAAGCGGTACGGTTGGGCAACTTCCCGGAAGCAGCCAGGGAGTTGGCGCCATCAGCCAAGGCGGGGCTTTTGCCAGCGGACCGCCACGAACGCCCCGGTATCCAGTTTATTCGATTGACCCGATTGTTCGGTTTTCACAGCCTCGGCGGGGTTGTCATCTTTCTTGAAGTGGACGACGGTTTTTACCACGCCCTTTAAGCGGCTGAGAGACAGCAGTTCATCCGGCGACCTGAAAAAAGCGCCTTCCAGAATGTGTCGCTGACCTTTTTGAGTCTTTGCCCGGCGGCGGGCTGCCCAGGGGCTGAGGCTGTTCAGGGTTGCCACCACCACGTACCCGCCGGGGCGGGTGACACGGAATAACTCGTCCACGGCGCTTTTGGCATCGGCGATGAACTCAAGGGCGGTGACGGATACGGACTTATCGAAGGAATTATCCTTGAACGGCAGATAGAGCATATCCCCCCGGACCCTGAAAAAAGGATAACGTGCGGTCTCTTTCACCGCATATTCGAGCATCTGGTGGGAAATATCAAGCCCGACAACCCGGGCACCTCGGGCAAGAAAATCGAGAGTAAATATTCCCGTGCCGCAGCCGGCATCCAGTATTTTTTCTCCCGGCCGGGAGTCCAATAGTTCATTTGTGAGACTGGCTTCCGTTTCCTTGACCAGTTTCCCGATGGGCGTTGCGAACCACCGGTTATAACGTTCCGGCCATTCATCAAAAAGCTGCGCTTCGGTCATATCGGTGCCTCACGGAGATTGTAGCATCGGGAGTAAATCACGGCAACAAACGGTAAGTGGAGTTCTGCTGGTATTTGGGATTGCACGCTCCCCCGATCGGAGCGAGGAACC
>CAZOUZ010000043.1:0-6928 GCA_964583115.1 uncultured Dehalococcoidales bacterium | reverse complement strand
AGCGCTGGAATAGCCTTGATAAATATATTTCCCCCTTTTGAAAGGGGGAATAAGGGGGATTTCCGATTCTAAATCCCTCTCAATCTCCTTCCGATTTTATGCGGAATCCCGTGTGAACGGAGTGAATCGGGGCTTTACTAAAGGGAGAGGACGATGAATAGTGAGTGTTAGCTATAGGGCGAGGCGGCGAGGCTAGGCTGTCCTGCCGAGTGCAATCAGGATTACCCCGGCAACCACCAGCACGCTGCCCAGTATCAGCTTCGGGGTGATTTTTTCCAGTCGTCCGAGAAAGAGGTAAGACCAGAGCAGGGCGAACAGCGGATTTATGCTCTGCAGCGGGGTTACCACCACTACCGGCGCCATACCGAGGGCGAAGAACATACAGATTATACCGCAGGAGGCAGCGGCTCCCGAAAGCAGCAGGTAGATAAAGCCCCTCCTGTTTGTCGACAGGGTGTTTTTGATACCACGCCCGCCGAAGATACTCAGCCCGATGGTGCCGATAAGCAGGGATACGGAGGCACCGACAAGCGGTGTTGCCAGATTGCCGACGCTGTACCTGATGAGCACCGAGCTGACCCCGTAAGACAGCCCTGCCCCGATGCCCAGGGCGATGCCGATAAGGACATTCCTGTTCATCTTCACTGGCTGGTCACCACCAGGTAGATTCCGGCGACGATGATGAGGGTGCCGATGACGATGGCAGGATTAACGCTCTCGCCGATAAAGGATACCGCCAGTATCATGGCGAAAAGGGGCGCCGTGGAAAATAGAGGGCTTGCCCGGACCACTCCGATGCGGTCGATGGAGGCGTAGTTGAACTGCCTGCCGATGACATAGTTCACCACGCCGATGAGTCCGAACCAGAACAGGGCTGCCGGCGAAAGGCTGACCACCTCATCGAAATTCAAAGCCAGAGCCAGCAGACCGACAATCAGGAAGCTGGACAGCATGGATATGAACGTTCCCGTTGAAGTTTTTATGCCGCTGCTCAAGCCAAGTCTTGCCAGGATGGCGCTCCACGCCCAGCAGCAGGCGGCGGTAATGGCAAGTATAATTCCTGTCATTATTATTCTTTCCCGGTTACGGCGTGGAATATCACTGCTGTTTTCTTTCGATAAGCTCGACAATGATATTGCCGGCGCCAAGGTCACAGTAGGCTACGCCGCCGCCCCCCGGAAACTTAGCTCTCAGGAGTACTTCGACGTCCTGTTTGGTGAGCTTATCCACTTCTTCCTGGACGTCCTCGACGGCACAGGCGATATGCTGGATACCCTCACCCCTGGTCTCCAGGAACTCTTTGTGCGGGGAGTCTCCCTCAAGGGGCTGGATAAGCTCGATTTGCACGTCGCCTATCATAGCGCCGTATATTTTGAAGTCGGCATACATCCTCTTGTCCCGGAACCACTCTTCTCTATCGGGCGGTAAAGCCATATGTTGAAAAGGGCCTATTCCCAGAGCGGTCAGACGTTCGACGGTCTTCTCCACATCCCTGACTACCACTCCGACCTGTATAACCTTCCTGAAAGACGATTCCGCCTTGTTCTCTGCCATATTCTCTCCTTTCGAAGTGAAGAACGTTATCCGGGATTACATTACCGACCTTACGTCTCTTTCCAACCTCATATCAACAACGGCGGGTCTTCCGCTGCGCACCTGTTCAAGCGCTTCTTTCAGGGCCGGCAGGACATCGTCAGGGTCGGTAACAGTCCGCCCGTAGGCGCCGCAGGCCTGAGCAACCGCAGCGTAATCGGCCGCCGGCATAATATCCACCCCCGCCTCGAATGCCATCCTGTCCGGTATGGCGCCTTCGCCGTAGGACCTTTCAACGACCAGTTTTATAAAGCCATAGGACTGATTATTCATTATTACCGATAGAAACGGCATCTTGTAAGTAACGGCGGGCCAGAGGGTGGCAACCGGACAGCCCCAGACGTAACCGCCATCCGACATTATACTCACCACCGTTTTGTCGGGAGCGGCTACTTTAGCGCCGAGAGCTGCCCCAAGCGCCCACTGGATAGAACCGGCGGGGCAGGTCATCATTGTCGCGGGTCTGGTACGTGGAATCAGGTGCGTGGCGGACGCAAAATGGCTGATGGTGTGGTGGAGCAGTATGGTTTCATCATCGATAAGCTCGTTAATGCAGTGACAGACCCAGTCGGGTGAGAGCGGTCTCTGTTGAGCCTGGTTTAACGCTTCCTGCCGCCATTCTTCCCGTTGATTGTTATGGGCTTTTTCGAGTCGGGCGTATCGTTCCTTAAACAGTGCGGTCTTCTCCGGGGTGAGCTTATCGTGAATCGCCGCGGTCAGGGCGGGTATTACCTGCCGTGAATCGGCGTCTATATAGGTATTGGCTCTCCGTCCCCATGGCGGTCTGCCCGCGGTAAGCGGGTCGATATCGAACTGGATTATATTGGCGTCCGGTTTGGGCGTTCCCAGAGCCGCCACGTACGGCACGTCGTAGTCGATTACAAGGACAACATCGGCTTCAGAAAGACAGGCGGGGTTTGGCGTCTTGCTGCCCATAATTTGCTCGACTCCGGCGCAGAGCGGATGGTCGGTAGGAAAATTCATATAGACCGGTCCGGGTATCACCGGGGCGCACAGCGTTTCCGCCAGCTCGACGAGTGTGGCTACGGATTCCGGGTACCTGCCCGTGTAACCGGCGACGATGAGGGGATTCTCCGCCTCAATCAGAGTATTTGCTACCTTATCGATGGTGCCGGCATCGACCGGAGGCTTTTTGAATGTGGCGGTTGTGGGGGCTTTGGGGATATCTTTCTTATCTATCTGTTCGGCGATGATTTCCCGGGGGAAGCCCAGATAGACCGGCCCGCAAGGCTCGGTAAAGGCTATATCGAATGCTTTTTCAAGGACGTCGTGGATATTTTCATCCGCCCCTATGGTGCAGTCCCACTTCATACAGTTGCGCAAGCTCATACCCTGGTCGTAAGGCTCGTTCTTCCAGTTTACCCGCTCCCCGGCGGGCATCGCCCCTGCCAGGATAATTACCGGGACTCTTCCCCACTGGACGTTATGTAAAGCCCCTCCCAGCTGAAGGGTACCAAGCTCGGCATGTACCATCACTACCTGCGGGCGTCCGGAAATCATGTAGTGTCCGTGAGCGGCGGTCAGGGCTACCGATTCATCGAGGCAGAGGATTAGCCGCGGGCAGGGTTTGCCCAGGAGCCGGTACTTGGCGATTGTTGCCAGGAGAGCTCCCTGCTCTCCTCCGGGATTGAAGAAAATGTGCTCCACACCGTGGGCGTTCAACTCCTCTATAAATGCCTCGGCACCATCGTATTTCTCCATAAAGCTTTCCTCCTTTGAGCTGAAAACTAAAAAGGGCACCGCCACCACCATATACCCGGCGGCACCGGCGCTCTTTTTGCTTACTTATCTTCTCTCTAAATAATCTATTGTGCGTTCCAGTGAGATAAACATCGGGTAACTGAATTATAGTCCTATTAAATTGATTGTCAATATACGCGGGCTGGTAAGGTAACGCGCAAGGCCCTTGTTTTTACGGCTAAAACCTTAAAGCCGTTCAGAGCCGTTTCTGCATTTTAATGTGTTTTATACCGGCTTCCGGGAAGGGTTCGCCGGTTTCCTCAAAACCGCATGACCTGTAAAAGTCTATCACCGCATACTGGGCGTGCAGGACTACCTGCTCTACCTTTCTTTTTCTTAGTTCCTGGCTGAGAAAGGAAATAATTTCTTTGCCGATACCTCTGCGGCGGAAATTCTCAAGGACAGCCATCCTCTCTATCTTCGCCAGTCCGTCAGCCGGAAACTGTACCCTGGCGGTGGCGATAACTTTATCCCCGTCCCTGACCACAATGTGCGTGGCTACCCGGTCGTATTCATCGAGCTCTATTTCTTCGGGGATACCCTGCTCCTCGATGAAGACCCGCCTTCTCACGTTGAAGGCTGCCTCCAGTTCGGCATCGCTGCTGATGAGTTTATAGCTGAGGTTCTCCATAGCTCTGCTGTGCGGACATCTTGTAAGCTTCTCCAATTATAGGGTAAAGTGGTCTCTACTGTCACCAGTGTAAAGATAGGCAGCTAAAAGAGGGCGATAATCCGTGAAAGCGTATCTGACCCTGTTTGTCGGCGTGGCGGCGGTATCTTTTGCGGCGGTTTTTATCCGTCTGGCTGATGCCCCGCCGATGGTGATTGCCACCTACCGCATGGCTATAGCCGCTATCGTATTGCTCCCCGTTGCTTCGATTAAATCTATGAGGGGGCTAAAGCGACTGTCGAAGCGGGATATATTTCTGATACTGCTCTCCAGCATTTCCCTGGCACTGCACTTCGGGTTATGGATAACCTCGCTGGAGTACACATCAATCGCCAGCTCGGTTGTCCTGGTAACCTCTCATCCCGCCTTTGTCGCCGTGCTATCATATTTCCTCTGGGGCGAGAGGTTAGGGAAGCTGACGATAGGCGGTATTGCTGTTGCTCTGGTGGGGGTGATAGTTATCAACTACGGCGGTTTTGCTTTTGGTTCCCAGGCTGTCCTGGGGAACCTGCTGGCCCTGGCGGCTGGTTTCGTGGTGGCTGCTTACCTTATTATCGGCGGTCAGCTCAGGGAGCGCATCGACCTGCTCAGCTACCTTGCCCTTATCTACACCGGTGCCACGGTGATACTGCTGGCGGCGACATTGATTATGGGCTACAGTCTCTTCGGCTATTCGCCCGGTACATACCTGATGATGGTACTGCTGGCGCTGGTGCCGCAGCTTATCGGGCACTCTTTCCTGAACCTGGCGGTGCGTCTTGTGCCGGTGACGCTGGTTTCGGTGGCCATTCTCGGCGAGCCTGTCGGGGCAACCCTGCTGGGAGGTCTTATCCTCGGCGAGCTGCCGACGGCTAACGAGATAATCGGCGGTCTGCTTATCCTCGGCGGGATATTTATCGTGCTGAGACGCGCCCCGCTGTCGGCGCAGGCTTAATTTTTTTTACAAAGTATGTTATTATGCTAGTGGCAAATAGGAGTGTAGCTCAGTTGGTAGAGCAGCGGTCTCCAAAACCGCCGGTCGGGGGTTCGAGTCCTCCCACTCCTGCCAGTTTTGCCGAGGTGGTGGAATCGGTAGACACGCTATCTTGAGGGGGTAGTGAGCGAAAGCTCGTGGGAGTTCAAATCTCCCCCTCGGCACCAGGAATTTTGTTTCGGGAAACCCCGATAACCAGGGTTTGAACGTGCCGAAGTGGCGGAACAGGTAGACGCGGCAGTCTCAAAAACTGTTGGGGGGCGACCCCCATGTCGGTTCGAGTCCGACCTTCGGCACCACAAAGAATACCGGAACGGTTGCCGATATATAGTGCCGAGTTGTGTAGTGGTAGCACAGGGGACTTTGGCTCCTCTAGCCCTGGTTCGAATCCAGGCTCGGCAGCCAGTTCGTTTCCCCGGCAATCCTATTTGTATACTCCGTATTCCCGGCAGAAGTCTAGCATTGCTCTCAGGTTCTCCACTCTGGCTTCGTCAGGTACTCCGATACTGCCGTCTATTATCAGGCCGCCGTCTTTACCCACGATGTCGATTAGCTTTTTGCAGTAATCTATGACTTCCTGAGGGGAGCCTGTGCAGAGCAGCGGAGCGGGCACGTTGCCGCGGATGCATACCCGGTCGCCCAAGACCTCCTTCGCTTTGAAGATATCGGTGCGCTCGAACCAGTAAACAGCCTTGCCTGCCGGTATATCCCTGATAATTTCAAGACGGGAGGTGCAGTCGCCCTCCCAGAGGACGATGGGGACAACGCCGTTATCTATCAGTTCCATCATTACCTTCCTGAGGCCGGGCCAGAAGAATTTTTTGAACTGCTCCGGGGACATAAAGCCGTCGAGCCCTTTGTGAAGGGTCATAAGGCAGCGGTTGATTCCGCTGCCCCTTGCCGAGTTCAGCGCCGCCCGGGTTATCGCCGGGGTTATCTTGTCCATAGCGGCGAGGAGTTTTTCAGGGTTCCGGTACATATCCAGCATTACCCCCCGGGTCCCTCTGAAAAAGTCGCCGATGTAGTCGAAAGGGGCATAGGCGACGGCGCTGCACTGGCTCGGAAATCCGAGGTCGGTCATTTCTTGCGCAAAGGCGCGGGCCCTTGTCTGCATTTTCAGTGATTCGGCGCCGGCCTGTAAGAGGGTCTCGATAGCGCCGGCAATTTCCGGTCTTCCCAGCGTTGCCATGCCGGCTTCATAGCCGAGGTAATACCTTCCGGGCAGGTAGGGCAGCCTTTGCAGAGGCTCCAGCGCGCTCATTATCCGCGGCAGGTGTTTCCTCAGCACGAAGTCCGTGGGGTCGTCTATGAAGGCGTCATACTCCTCCACCTTCATATGCTCTCCCTCGACGAACTGGAAAGTGCTGTCAACGGGGACGCCGTGCCCGGGCCACTTGAACCGCCTGTCTCCGAGCATCTCCATAAGGTTCCCGAAGGAGACGAGAAAAAACGGGTTCATATACATATCAGGCTCGAAATCGATTATTGCCTTCTTCGACACCTCGGCCAGTTTGTCATAGTCGTACATTACTTCTTCGCTGCTTATTCCGGCGTACCTGGCCGGGAAAAAGGTGAAAGACGGCATCAGCGGGACTCTGTCCGGCACTTTTAATTGAATGGCATCGGCAACCCTTTTTTCTCTTTCCTGGTATAACTCCCCGGCGGACTTCTTCATTTTATTTACCTCACTGGCGATATTATACCAGAAGATGCAAGTAAGCAATCTCAAACACAATTGTCATTGTTTATTAAAAACGGATAGTACGGGCAGGCGGTGAGCTTGACTTACGCTCTGAGAAAAGCGATAATGATTGACGGTGCCCTGTCTGCGGGACAGTCTGTAATCGTTCGATAAAAAACTGTCCCCAGGGTGAAAGTTCCCCGGTAGCTCAATGGTAGAGCGGGCGGCTGTTAACCGCTAGGTTGTAGGT
>CAZOUZ010000042.1:3759-11672 GCA_964583115.1 uncultured Dehalococcoidales bacterium | reverse complement strand
ACCACCCACAAGGTGTATAAAAAAGGGGTAAACCCCTCTCTTACAAAATCTCCCCTTTCCCTTATTAATAAGGAGGGTAAGCCCGTCGGGAATAAAACACGGTGAATGAGATATCGCCCGAAGAAAATCAGGCTAAATTAAAACGAAGTCATTCTGACCCTCGATGAAATCGGTGGTGAGAGTCTCAGACCCTCCCGCCTCCCATAGTCCCGATGAAATCGGGGCGGCGGGCAGGAGCTCTCGCCTGCCAAAGTCTTGTACGGCGGGCAGGTCAGCGGAGGCAAGCGGGTTGGAATAGATAAATAATAGGGGGATAGGGTTTTTATAAATCATATATAATCATAAAAATATTCCCCCGGACACAGGAGGTACACTATGGTAGTCAGTGAAAAAATCAGCCTTCAGACAAAAGGAAACTGTGATATTGTTGACATAACTCCACAGGTAGCACAGAAAGTGGCTGAGGCTGATGTTAACAGCGGGACAGTCACGCTATTTGTCAGCGGCTCTACCGCCGGGCTGACCACGATTGAATTCGAACCCGGGGTGCTATCCGATTTCAAGAATATGTGGCAGCGGATTATCCCCCGGGACATCCACTATGAGCATGACCGCGCCTGGGGCGACGGCAATGGACACTCCCATGTCCGCGCCTCGCTCCTCGGTGCCTCGATGGTGGTACCCTTTAACGACAAAAGGCTTGCCCTGGGCACCTGGCAGCAGATAATACTCCTCGATTTCGATAACCGGCCTCGTTCCAGACAGGTCCTGCTGCAAATTATCGGCGAATAACCTGTCTTGACAGTGATTTAATCTCAGGATTATAATAGTTTAGCTTCTGGGGAACCATCACTTTCGTGTGATTTCTATGAGTATTTTTATGGAAGGTGATTCAACATGGCAAACGAGATAGGCAAAAGGTACTGCTGCACAAAGTGTGGGGCTGAATTCATTGTTACAAAGGCTGGTGAAGGCACGATTAGCTGCTGCGGTCAGCCTATGGAACAGAAGAAATAGCGTAAAGTTACTCAAGGAGGTAGTTGTTCCGTGGCAAGTCAGTTAGGCAAGAGATACCGCTGCCAGAAATGTGGTACTGAGGTACTTTGTGTCAAGTCCGGCCCAGGTGCCGTTATCTGCTGTGGTGAGGAAATGGAAGTCCAGGAGCCCCGGGCTATTCCGTCCTCAGACTAGAAGCTATCAACGGGAATTCAAGCTGTTCTGGCAGAAGTACCAGCGGTAATATCTTCCTATTTCAGTTAAGCGTATAGCTCACCGTTATTCCATATCGGTGAGCTATAATTATTTATTCCGGCTATTTAGTCTGCAATAAAGCAATAAATTCGGCTCTGGTCTTCGAATTGCTGCGGAATGTCCCTCTCAGAGCGGAAGTTTCGACGGTACTGCCCGTTTTCTTAATACCGCGCATAATCATGCACAGGTGTTCAGCCCGAATAACCACTCCCACTCCATCGGGATTAATCCCTTCGACTATAGCATCGGCAATCTGAGAGGTCATTCTTTCCTGAATCTGGAGCCGCCTGGCTATTATCTCTACCACCCGGGCAAGTTTGCTGGCGCCGACCACGCGCCCGCTGGAATTGGGAATATAACCTATATGGGCGATACCGTAGAACGGCAGCAGGTGGTGCTCGCACATGGAATAAAAGGGGATATCCCTGAGAATTATCATCTCACGGTGCCCTTCCTCAAAACCCACGGCGAGTTCTTTCCTGGGGTCCATGTTTTGCCCCATAAAAAGCTCCTCGTACATATCGGCTACACGCCGTGGTGTATCAACCAGACCTTCCCTCTCCGGGTTCTCTCCGATAGCCTCAATCAGTGAAGTTACTGCCTTTTTAATCTTAGCCTCGTCGAACACTCTGACCCTCCTTATGCTCTGCTATATAATAAACTGAAGCACGGCTTCCGTAACATTATTTCCAGCCGAGGGTTTCTTCCACGGCGGCTAAATCAGGCGGCACCTCAAGGAACTCCCCGGCATCCTTCAGGACAACGTCGCTGTCCTTCAGCCCGGTACCGGTTACCACGCAGACTATCTTCTTCGCCGAGAAGTCCATTCCTTTCTGAGAAAGCTTGAGGAGTCCGGCAAGTGACGCTGCTGAAGCCGGCTCGCCAAAGATACCGGCTTTAGTAGCCATAAGCCGGTGGGCTGCCATAATCTCTTCGTCACTGACCATATCGATAATGCCGCCGGACTCGTCACGGGCGGCGACAGCCTTCTGCCAGCTTGCCGGATTTCCTATCCGTATCGCCGTGGCAATGGTCTGCGGGTCCTCTACAACGTGACCCCGGACGATAGGAGCGGCGCCTTCAGCCTGGAAGCCCATCATCACCGGCTTTATCCCCGACTTACCGGCCCGGTAGTATTCCAGGAACCCTTTCCAGTAGGCGGTAATATTGCCGGCGTTGCCCACCGGTATAAAGAGGTAATCGGGGGCTTCCCCCAGAACGTCTATAATCTCAAAAGAGGCGGTCTTCTGTCCCTCGATGCGGTTCGGGTTCAGCGAGTTTACCAGGGCAACCGGGTGTTTATCGGTCAATCCCCGGACGATATTCAATGCCTGGTCGAAGTTTCCATCGAGAGCAATAATTTTAGCTCCGTAGACAATTGCCTGAGCAAGCTTACCGAGAGCGATGTTGCCCTTGGGCACGATTATGATAGCGGTAAGTCCGCAGCAGGCGGCATAAGCTGCCGCCGAGGCGCTCGTGTTGCCTGTCGAGGCGCACATCACCGCCTTGCTGCCGGCTTCTATCGCCTTGGCTATGGCAACCACCATACCTCTATCCTTGAAAGAACCGGTCGGATTGCAGCCCTCCAGTTTGAAGTAGAGCTCAGCGCAGCCGATTTCCTTCTCAAGGCTAGCCGCTCTGACCAGAGGAGTATTCCCCTCGCCCAGCGAAAACATCGGGGTGCCGGCTGTTACCGGCAGAAAATCCTTGTATTCGAATAGGACTCCGGGTTTTGACATTTGATTCTCCTGTTTTTATACCAAAGTCTAATTGCCTGTGTAGGCATAACTTGTAACCAGCCCGAATGAGTCGAACGGCCAGAGCGATATCCAGACTTTACCTATTATTTTATCGCGGGGCAAAGTCCATCCGCTCCGCGAATCGCTGCTGTTATTGCGATTGTCTCCCATTACGAAATACTCGTTTTCCGGGATTACTTTTCCTTCATAGGATATTCTTGCCGGGTCGGTAACATAAGGTTCATCCAGTGGAAATACTGTGCCGCCCTCTTTGTGGATATAGACCGTACCTTCTTTTATCTCCACGGACTCGCCGGGCAAGCCGATGATACGCTTGATATACCCTTCTTCTCCCAATTTGGGTATCTGAAATATAACTACATCTCCTCTTTCCGGTTCGTGAATATAGTAGACCATCTTGTTAACCATTAGCTGCTGCTTATCGTGGAAGCTGTCCAGCATACTCGGACCGTCCACGGCGTATCGCTGGACAGTGTATTGCAGTCCGATAACAATCACCGCGGCAAGGACCACTATCATCAGGGTATCACGTAAAAGAGCCTTCACTTATTCAACCAGTCCTTTCCAGGTTCGGTTTTCATTATACTTTATCTGCGCTCATCTTTCTAGCGATAGCCTGGGCTGTTTGTTCGCTTTGAAGTTGCACTTTTTTTTAAGGTGGTGCTAGAATGGCGATAGTATGGACTATATGAAGCAGGCTCTCTCTCTGGCTAAGCTGGCTCTGGGCCAGGTAAGCCCCAATCCGGCAGTTGGAGCGATAGTAGTCAAGGACGGCGAGGTTATCGGACAGGGCTACACGCAACCGCCGGGCTCCTGGCATGCCGAGGTAATGGCTCTGAAGCAGGCGGAGGAAAAAGCCCGGGGCGGCGTGATGTATGTTACCCTGGAACCTTGCAGCCACTACGGGCGTACTCCACCCTGCACGAAAGCGATTATTGAGAGCGGCATCTCCGAAGTCCACATGGCTATGCTCGACCCTAACCCGCTGGTATCGGGGCAGGGAGAAGACGAACTGGAGAGGGAAAACATAAAAACTTATCTCGGGGAGCATGAAGAAGAAGCTAAAGAAATTAACGAGGCTTATATAAAATTCATAAAGACCGGAATGCCTTTTGTTACAGCGAAGTTCGCCGCAAGTCTGGATGGAAAAATCGCCACCAGGAGCGGAGATTCCGAGTGGATAAGCGGCAGCGAATCGAGAAAGTACGTTCACTATCTGAGGTACACGACCGATGCCATTATGACCGGAGCGAATACGGTTATTGCCGACAATCCGCGCCTTACCTGCCGTTACGGCGGCGTCGGCGGGGAAGTGAAGAAACACCCCCTCAGGGTAATTGTTGACGGCAAAGGGCGCACGCCGCCGTCGGCGCAGATTTTTACCGAGTCCGGGAACGTACTGGTAACGTTAAGCGAATCGGTTGAAACGGGGAAGAAAAAAGCGTTGATGAAAGCAGGCGCCGAACTGCTGGAACTGCCTGAGGACAACGGAACGATTGATTTGGAAAAGCTGCTGAGAACACTGGGCGAGCGGAATATTATAAGTGTCCTCGTGGAAGGGGGAGGCGTTCTGCTGGGCTCGCTGTTCGACCGCAAGCTTGTCGATAAGGTGGTGGCATTTATTGCTCCGGTCATCATCGGCGGGGAGGAAGCGAAAACAGCCGTCGCCGGTAAAGGAATCGAGAAAATGATTGATGCCATCAAACTGGAGCAGGTCAGCGTGGAAAAGTCCGGCGACGATTTGATGGTCAGCGGATACCCTATGGAGTGAAAATGTTCACCGGGATTATAGAAGAGGTAGGCAGGGTTATTTCGGCACAACCCGGCAGGCTTGTTATAGCCGCCGGCAACGTTCTCCAGGGTATGGAACGGGGCGGAAGCATTTCGGTTAACGGGGTGTGCCTGACCGTCACCACCTTTGACGCCGGTTCCTTTTCCGCGGACGTTATGCAGGAAACATTGAAACGGTCTAATCTGGGGCTGCTTTCTACCGGTGACAGGGTTAACCTGGAACGCCCTTTATCTCTTGGAGGTCCTCTGGGAGGGCATCTTGTTCAGGGGCATATAGATGCCACCGGAAAACTGACTTCTATCCGGCGGGACGGAGAGGCAGTGTTAATTAAATTCGAAGCCGGCCCTGAAGTGATGCGCTATGTAGTGGAGAAAGGATTTATCGCCGTTGACGGAATCAGCCTGACCGTTGTAAATAGAAATCCCGGTTATTTTGAAGTCTCAATTGTTGCGTCCACATGGGAAAACACAGTACTGAATGACAGGCAAGTAGGTGATATTGTTAACATCGAGGTGGATATCATCGCCAAATATGTTGAGCAACTCACTCAGGCTCGCAGCACCGGCATAACCGCCGAATTTTTGCAGGAGCACGGTTTCTCAGTAAGTTAATTTATTCTGAATCGAGGGAATAAATATGGGTTTATCAACCATATCCGAGGCAATAGAAGATATAAAAGCGGGAAAGTTCGTCATCGTGGTTGATGATGAGGACAGGGAGAATGAAGGCGACCTTATAATGGCCGCGGAGAAGGTCACTGCCGAAGCCATCAATTTTATGGCGATACACGCCAGGGGGCTGATTTGCATGCCGGTCACCGGAGAACGGCTTGACGAGCTGAATATACCGATGATGGCCAGCAAGAATACCTCTAAATTCGGTACAGCATTTACGGTATCGGTTGAAGCCAAACACGGCACCAGCACCGGTATTTCGGCATCGGACAGGGCTAAAACGGTACAGGCTATAGTTAATCCTGATACCAGGCCTGACGACCTGATTATGCCGGGGCATATGTTCCCCCTCCGGGCTAAGGAAGGCGGTGTCCTTGTGCGGGCAGGACAGACCGAGGCGACGGTTGATTTAGCCAGGCTGGCCGGCTTCTATCCGGCCGGTGTTTGCTGCGAAATTATGAACGAAGACGGCTCGATGGCAAGGCTGCCGGAGCTTGAGGTACTGGCTGAGAAATTAGACTTGAAGATTATAAGCGTAGCCGACCTTATCGCCTATCGCCGCCGTCATGAAAAACTGGTGAACAGGGTAACCGAGACCAAATTGCCGACGAAATACGGTGTTTTTACGGCAATCGCCTATAAGAGTGATATTGACCCTGCCGAACATGTTGCTCTGGTGATGGGGGATATTTCCGGAGAAGAACCGGTGCTGGTACGTGTCCACAGTGAATGCCTTACCGGCGATGTGTTCGGCAGCCTCCGCTGCGATTGCGGTGAACAGCTCGCCCTGGCAATGCAGCGCATTGCCGAAGAAAAGCGGGGCGTTCTACTCTATATGAGGCAGGAAGGGAGGGGTATCGGATTCCATAACAAGCTTCGCGCCTATGCCCTTCAAGACAACGGAATGGATACCGTAGAAGCAAACGTATCCCTGGGATTCGCTCCGGACCTGCGCGATTATGGTATCGGCGCCCAAATCCTGGTTGACCTTGGTCTGCATGAAATCAGATTTCTCACTAACAATCCCAAGAAAATAATCGGCTTCCAGGGTTATGGTCTGGAAGTTGTAGAGCAGATACCTATTATAGCCAAACCCAATCCGTATAACATACATTATCTGGAAACAAAGAAAAATAAAATGGGACATCTGCTGGAAATACCGGAGGTTGATTCTAAATAACTATGACAGCCGGGGTTTATAACAACCCGTAATAAGGAGGGAATAATGGGCAAGCTTTTTGAAGGTCTGTTACTTGGAAAAGGATTAAAAATAGCCATGGTTGTATCTCGTTTCAACGAGTTTGTCACCAACAAGCTGATGGAGGGCGCCCGGGACGCCCTGGTGCGTCACGATGTCAGCCAGGAAGATATAGATGTTGCCTGGGTGCCGGGCGCTTTCGAGATTCCGCTGTTAGCTCAGAAACTGGCGCAGACAAAGAAGTATGACGCCGTTATTTGCCTCGGTGCCGTGATTCGCGGGGCGACGCCCCATTTTGAATATATCGCCGCCGAGGTAACGAAGGGAATCGCCAAAGTCGGCCTGGATGCCGGGGTGCCGGTTACTTACGGAATAATCACCGCCGATACACTGGAGCAGGCAATCGAACGTGCCGGGACAAAAGCAGGCAATAAAGGCTTCGATGCTGCGGTGAGCGCCATCGAAATGGCTAACCTGACGAAAAACATCAGCTAGTCTGCTAAAATACCAGCAGGCATTCAGCAGCAGCCATTATATATGAGAGATGACCGGATACCGGCTTCAGTCGGTAACCTTGTAGACTGTATCCCCTCGCCTCACCCTGTCGGCAACCTTGATGCCGACAGCTTTTCCGGCTTTTGCTTCCTCGACGTCTACATTGTCAATCTGCATTGATTCGACGACCATCTCCATATCGGTGGTATGACCGACGATGTGGATTTCATCACCCACTTTCAGAGGTGCTGTCAGTTCAATGCCAGCGACAACGGGTCTGGCGAAGAAGTCGGAGACTTTTCCGATTTCAATTTCAGGCATTTGGACACCCCCCTTTATTCTTTGTCCTGCGGCACTATTCTACTTCAGTAAATAGTATATTCTAACCATTTATCCAAATCAAGATTAGCCGGCTAAATCTTTGACACCGCCTTATCCGTCACTTATAATGGTGGCGACTGCAGTTCCGGAGGATGCGATTTTGGCAGAAGTAGAAGAGCCCGTTGGAGTGAATGAGAAACAGGCGGCGGAGATTCAGCGCATTAACCAGCGTCTGGATATGCTCGATGACCGCCTTGATAATATCGATTCGATGGTAACCGTGGTTGCCGAGCGGGTAATGAGCCAGCTCGTTACCCTTATCATAACCTGCCCTCACTGCGGGAAGGACGTCGAGGTAGCCGTTATCGGCAGCCAGAAACCAAAGCGATAGCGCCCGCAGACTGAGCCTGAAAGGACACCGC
>CAZOUZ010000042.1:0-3659 GCA_964583115.1 uncultured Dehalococcoidales bacterium | reverse complement strand
GCCCTGGCTTGAGAAAGGATACCGTATGCCTGAGCTTATAATCATAGTCGTGTATTTCCTGGCGATGATTGCCGTGGGAATATGGAGCCGGAGAAGGTCGAGAGAGGCGGATGACTTCTTCGTTGCCGGCAGGAAAGGCTCCTCGCTATTCATCACCGGTTCATTGCTGGCTACAATTGTCGGCGGCTCGGCAATTATGGTCACCAGCAAGCTCGGTTTCATTCGGGGTCTGAGCGGCATATGGTGGCTGCTGGTAGGGAGTGCCGGACTTTTAGTTTTGGGCATTTTCCTTGCTAAAAAAGTGAGAGAGTTCGGGCTTTACACTCTCCCCGAGCTCGTAGAAAAGCAGTACGACAAACGGGTAGCACTGGCCGGCTCTATCCTGATAGTAATCGCCTGGATAGGTGTTATCGGCGCCCAGATAATAGCCGCCGGAAGCATAATGGGCATTCTCGGAATCGGCAGCCCGCTGCTGTGGATGGTGATTTTTACCGGGGTCTTCGTGGTCTACACGTTGATAGGCGGGCAGCACGCCATTCTCAGGACGGATACCATACAAACGGTAATAATCTTTGCCGGAATCTTCGGCGCTCTTAGCCTGGTACTGGTCAACCTTGGAGGCATAAGCGGTCTGGTGGAAAAACTCCCGGCAGGACAATTTTCCTTTCCGCTCGGTTCCCAATTCAATAGCTATGACCTGGTCAACCTGCTGTTACTGGTCGGCCTGACCTATGTTGTCGGTCCCGATATGTACTCAAGGTTATTTTGCGCCAGGGACAGCCGGGTAGCCAGAAAATCAACGCTCTGGACGGCTCTGCTGATTATCCCTGTAGCTCTGGCGATTACCGTAATCGGTATGGGAGCGTCCGTATTATTCCCCGAGATTTCGCCTGTGGAGGCTTTCCCCACCATAATCAGGGAAGTCCTGCCGCCGTTTGTTGGAGGTATCGTTCTTGCCGCCTTGCTCTGTGCCTTTATGTCTTCGGCGGACACCACCCTGCTGACTGCCAGCACGATATTCAGTATGGATATAGCAGGGCAGGTCAGACCATCCCTCAGCCGCAAAAAAACGCTGACCATCTCCCGCTGGGCAATAGTAGCGCTCGGCATAGCTTCGCTGCTGCTGGCGCTGTATTTAGGGGATATCGTAAAGACCATCATCTTTGCCTTAACGGTATATACCGGCGGGCTGATTATGCCGATACTGGCTGGCTTCTACAAAGACAGGCTGAAAGTTACTCCGCTGGGGGCGCTGGCGGCAATCGTCGGCGGCGGGGGAACAGCCCTGATAAGCAAACTGCTTGGCATAAAGTACCTCGATTTGGGCAGCCTTCTTATCAGTTTGCTCCTCCTTTTTGCGGTAAGTTTTGTTGAGAATAGAATAAGGAAGGGCAAGTCCTGAACCTTTATCCGGAAGTTGCGCTTAGTTTGACTCTGCTTAAAAATATTTGATAGAATAATTCTTGCCATATATGGGCGGTTAGCTCAGTTGGTTAGAGCACTGCGTTGACATCGCAGAGGTCACTGGTTCAAATCCAGTATCGCCCACCATTGTGAACAAAAAGGAGGGGACGTTTTCCGTCCCCTCCTTTTCTTGGATTCAGCTACTCAACCTGAGCTAAACCTTTAGCTTTATGCAACGCGTCACTGGCAGCATCCGTAAACTGATATGCCAGAGGTGATGCCGTTAGCCAAGGATGGGTACCCATAGGGAACATCGCAATCTGTTCCATTGTCATCCCGTTCACGATGGTATCGGGCAATACTCTCAGGATTTGTTGATGTTCCTCGAGATAATTTCGAATGAGGTAAAGGAATACGGATCAGAAGTTCTTTTTTACGACGAAGAAGAAATTGGACTAACGAAATGGTTTATTGTGTCAGTATGGGCGGATGCCTTTCTAAGGGCGGCCGGTGATTCCTGGATTAAAGAGTCCTGGTACAATCCTCCTGAACAAGTTGCCACTTCCGGTCTATGGCGACTTAAATGCGGAAACGGCTATATTGCAATCGCCAAAAATCAGAAAGTGCTCGGGGATCACGAGAACTTCCATAATACTCTAAGAACTAAGTATGCCAAGCATCCACTTGCTATTAATATAGCCGGTAAATATCGAAGACTGAATGATATGGCACTGGAAATTAATCTGCGGCTCAGAGAATTCAGTGATATGCAGCATCTGCCTGGACACTGCAATCTTTGTTAACTCGGATAATATTATGATGGTTATACCAGGCAGCGATAAGGAGAGAAGGGGAAAATGAAACAAATAACGGCAATAACCGTGCACTTAAGGTAGGAAGAGTAGGCATTTTAGCCTCGAGGTATGCATAATTAACATTTAAAAACGTCTCCACACTCGTTAAGAGCATGTAGTGGTATTAAGAAAGCAGCCTGATAGGATATAATAGATAGCGATGAAGGCACAATTGATAATCACGCATCCCGGCAGCGCGCATTTCGACGAGATGACAGCCGTCAGTCTGATTCTTGCCGTTAATGCCGATACGGAATTCCATATCGAGCGGCGCGAGCCAGTACCGGAAGAGCTGGATAATCCGGATATATGGGTGGTAGACATCGGCAACCGGCATGAGCCGGAGAAGCATAATTTTGACCATCACCAGGACACGGACTGCCCGGCCGCCTTTGTCCTGGTGGCTGAATACCTGGGGCTGTTGGAGACTATGTCTATTATGCCCTGGTGGAATTTCAAGGATGAGGTCGACCGCTTCGGGCCGGTAAGCAGCTCTATAAAATACCATGCCGGTGACGACCTCGTAAACCGGAACGCGGTGGAAAGCTGGCTGGTAGCCAGATTCGCCTCCGAACCGGAAGCATCACTCTCCATGCTCAAGTCTTTTGGCGACTATATCATCGAGGAAGCCCGTATGCTCAAAACCCAGATTGAGTTCTGGAAAACCTGTCCAAGGCTGGTAATCGCGGGAGTGCCCGCGATAATCGGAGAGACAAGAGAATCCGCCGGACTGGATGAATTCCGCCGACTGGATGATAATCCGCCCGATATCGTTATTTCACTGGACCGCCGCGATGAGGGTTGGCGTCTTTTCCGCTTCGACAGAACGCCGGTTGATTTTTCACGGGTTGCGGACTGCCCGGAGATTGCTTTCGCTCACAAAAGCGGATTTCTGGCAAAAACCAGGGAGCGCCTGGACATCGACGACCTTGTTGCCCTGGTTAGCAAGGCTGTTACCAGACATTAATTGAGTGTATCGGGAATAAAACAAGAATGGAACAACACAAGGACACTGCCCTGCTCGACCATCAAATGCTGATTGAGCTGACGCATATGCGGATGCCTTTCGGGAAATACAAGAACCGCGTCCTTTGTGACCTGCCGGAGCCTTATCTGGTATGGTTTTACCAGAAAGGTTTTCCTCCGGGGAGAATCGGAGTCCTGCTGTCCGCCCTGTATGAAATCAAACTCAACGGACTGGAATACCTGCTGAAACCAATCAGGAGAAACATACCTTGAAGCAGGCAGGGGAAAACCGAACGGTTGTTTACGCCCCGGCTTGTTTGATTATCTCGTCGATACGCATATTGTCTTTTACCAGTTCCTCTTTCCGTGCCTTCGGCAGTTTCTTGAGTTCTGCGCGGCTGCGAAACGGGCCGTTCTCGTTCCTGTAAGCGATAA
>CAZOUZ010000041.1:0-11683 GCA_964583115.1 uncultured Dehalococcoidales bacterium | reverse complement strand
CTCGGACTCTGCGCCTCGGTGGGGATTTCAAGTTGCAAGGTTGTTTCCAAGGTGGCTTCCGACTTCTCAAAACCGGACGGGCTGCTGGAGATAGCACGGGGCGAGGAAGCTGCTTTTCTGGCGCCGCTGCCCATAGCCAGGCTGCCCGGAGTGGGAAAGAAGACCGGGCAGGTATTGAGCAGCCTCGGCATTAAAACGATTGGCGAACTGGCGGAGACACCGCTGGACCTCCTTAAAGGTCGTTTAGGTGTCTGGGGCGAGGCGCTGCGCCGCTCTGCTAACGGTATCGACGATAGAAAAGTGGAGCCTCCCGGGGCTGCCAAGTCCATCAGCCGGGAGACCACCTTCAGCCAGGATACCAGGAACCGCCCGCTGCTGAAGGCGACGCTGCGCTATCTCGGCGAGAGGGTCGGGGCTGATTTGCGGGGGCGCAGCAGGCAGGCAAGGTGCATAACCCTGAAGCTGAGATATGCCGATTTCACCACCCTCAGCCGCAGCGAAACTCTCTCGCAGGCTACCGATAGCGACCAGACGATTTTTCAGACCGGGGTAAAGCTGCTGGAGAAGGCGCTTTCGGCGGGGAAGCAGCCGGTCCGCCTCATCGGCATCGGGGTATCGAACCTGGCGGAGACGGGCGGCCAACTGGCTATGCTGGACTCGTCAGCACAGAGACTGGCACAACTGGATAAAACCATCGACCGCATTCGCCAGAAATACGGCTTCACCGCCATCCAGACCGGCCAGACCCTGCTTCTGAAAGACCTCTTTCCCGATACCGGGAAGGGTTATAACCTTCATACGCCGGGTCTATCCAGGTAACACTCCTGTCTCAATCTCACCCTGCTTCTTTTCTCCCGAATCTACATACCTTCCCCCGCTTTCCGATGCGCCGTCGCCCTCACCAACCTCTTTGCGGCGTTCGGGACAGATACGTTTTCGTCGCTCTATATTGACCCGAATGATTATGAAAATTGACCTTAAGACACTGTAAAACTGCCTGTTCCGTTTATACAATATAATCACTCTCTCATAAGGTAGAGAGAATTTTAGAATGGGGAATACTCTTCTGTTACATTGAGGATAGTCCGATGCGGCTTTTTACAATGACCGGGTCACTTGCCCACCGTGAGTCAGGGTTCTCACTTGTAGAAACACTGGTGGCTTTAACTATTTTGAGTACCATAGCCGTTGCCTTTCTCGGCGGAATATCCACCGGCTCCAGGGATGTATATATCGCCGATGAGAGGGCTACCGGTGAAAGCCTTGCCCGCAGCCAGATGGAATGGGCGAAAAACATCAGCTATTCGTATAACGCCACCAGCTATGATACGGCGTCAATTCCGGACAGCGGTGATTACAATAACTATTCCGCAAACATTACCGCTGAGGCAGTACATGACCCCGATGACGGTATCCAGAAGCTGATTGTTACCATTACCCATTCCGGCAAACAGGTGTTTAAACTGGAGGGTTACAAGGTGGACCGATGAAGACAGGCGAAAAAGGTGTGGCGCTGGTCGAACTGGTAATTGCCATTTCTATATGGGGACTGGTTGGCGTTGCGGTTTCCGGCGGTATTTTTCAAATATTAAGGAATGCGGAGCTTAATACAAATCACATGTCTGCGGTGCTTCAGGTGCAAAATGCCGACCAGCGTATCAGCCGGGATGCCAATAAGGCACAGATTATTGCCACGGATAACCTGACGTTACCCGATTTTCTGGTCCTGAGTTGGATAGATGGCAACACCGGGGATGAGTACCGGATTACCTATGTCCTGGAAGATATGCCTTATACCGGTCTGACGCAACTACGGAGAGACCAGTCTATTAACGGGAGTGACAATACTACTTTGCTCGTCGCCAGGTATATTGACCCCAGCCCTGCCAGG
Organism: uncultured Dehalococcoidales bacterium; assembly: GCA_964583115.1. Classification (GTDB taxonomy): domain Bacteria; phylum Chloroflexota; class Dehalococcoidia; order Dehalococcoidales; family UBA2162; genus CAYVOV01. The sequence goes on along the minus strand of CAZOUZ010000041.1, from coordinate 9,792 downwards.
ACAAATTGCCAGTTCAGCGATGGTATCCTCACCCTGACAATAACGGCCAGCGTAGGCGGTGGAGCATCGATGGAAAGCGAGACCAGGACTTATAAAGTCGTTACCAGGCCGGGCTAATGTTATCGGGAATGTAGATAGATGAAGGTATTATCAGAGCTGATGTCGAATAAACGGAACCGCAATGCCAGGGGTCAGGCATTTCCTTTAGTCCTCTGTTTTCTGGCTCTGGGGGGACTGTCTATAGCAATGCTACTGGTCTATACGGACGTCGGCATCAGGACGGGTAGTATGCATGAGGAAAATACCGAATTACGTTATGCCGCCGATGCCGGACTGGAAGACGCCCTCTGGAAAACACAGAATGAAGAACTGACTTTCCTGCCCGGTGATTATGAGACGGAGTATAATTATGCCCTCTCCGACAACGTGAACGGTAAATCTGTGAATGTAAACATCAGGCAAATCTGGCCTCTGACCGGGCTGGAAAGCGACGTGAACGGGACTGAGGCACCGGACTGTTTGGCTATAACCGGCGGTATCATTAATCAGGGCGAAGGTAAATACAAGGTCCAGATAAGCTACGATGGTACCGAGGGAAGTTTGCCGATAGATAAAGTGGCGGTCTGGATTCCTACTCGCTTTGAGTATGTAAACGGCTCCAGCTCCGGCATTACTACTGGTAATCCCGATATCGGCTACGAGCGCGGCGGTAAGGTCCTGACCTGGGAGTTCTCTCCGGCGGTCAACTTTCTTGACCTGCCGGCTGAAGAACCCCCGGGAGGAGGCTTCCTGCCGGGTACGGAGTATCCGGCAACCCGTAAGCTGTATTTCAACGTTACTCCTGTAGACGATGCCGCCGGCGGCAGTTACTCCTGGGTAAGAACAACGGAAGAAGACCTTTATCTGGCCTGGGAGACCGGATGCAGCATTTACCAGGTCAACTCGGTAGCCACCGATAATATTACCGGTAAAGCGGTCTCTCTCGGCGGTTACACGTTTTTCAGCGAAGGGTTCGGACTGGGTGAGGGCGGTTGCCAGATACGGGGTGGTTATAGGGCAATCGGTAATACGCTGATGGAAACGACGGACGACCCGAAGATTCGGGACTGGCTGCTGAGTGCGAGCAGCGCTAATATTACCGATATCCCGGCCGACGCCGAGGTTGTCCTGGCATACTTATACTGGTCGGGCTGGCGGGACTATGAAGGAACAATGGATGCAGACAGGGAGGCAGGTTTCATAGTGAACGGGCACCAGGTCTATTTTAATGAGGATGACCAGCCGGCGGAAGGCAGCCAGGACATAGTCGCCTCCAAGTGGTGGCTTCTGGAAAATAGTGCGCCTGACTACTCATACTCCTGCTTCAAAGATGTTACCGACCTGGTCAAGTTCATCAGTCCCCAGGGCAACGGGACCTATACGGTGACCGGTGTAACCGCAAATACTACCGGCGAATGGTCTTATGCCGGTTGGTCTTTACTTGTTTTCTATTCGAGTCCTTCCGACCTGATTCGCCAGATGTTCCTCTATGACCAGTTTATGTTTGCGGGTTCCGGCAGTTCCCACACTTTCGATATTGAAGGTTTCATAGCCCCTTCCGAAGCGGAAGCGGTACTTACCTGCTTTGTCGGTGAGGGTGATGAACACTACGGCTGTCCCCACTGGCATACCGGCCAAGACTGGCTGAAGTTCAACGGCTATAAACTGTCCGATGCCGTTAATCCGGAGTGCAATGTCTGGAATGGAATGAGCAGCGGCCTCGGCGGACTGTTTATTGATGGTGTCGATATTGACGGCTTTAATGTCTCAAGCCCGATTGTTAATCCCGGAGATAACTCCGCTCAGGTCCAGCTAGGTACCGGCGTTGATAACTGGAACTTAATCTATATCCTTCTCGCCTTCAGCAGTGAATACGGCGGGCTAACCCCTAATGCCGCCGGCATTATTTCTTACGGAGGGTCTTAAACATACTGAAAATACAGCCGCTTTTCTCCCCGGGAAATCATAATGAATAATTACACGCCAGGCTAAACGAGCCTTTAGTATCTTAAACCTCTACCTTTAAACCACGATTGTTAGCCCTTTGGGTCTTATTAGGTGAATACTCACGTGCCATAATACATAACTGCAGACTGCCTTGTGAAGGCAGCCTTTTGTCTCAATAGCTGTTATACGGACTGATACGAAATGTCAATGGAACAGGCGAGTACTAAATCGCATAAGTATCTACCGCAGCCGGAAGCTTTAAAGCTGATTCCGGAGGCGATGGCAAGGAAATACATGGTCCTGCCTCTGGAGGTAAACGGTAACACGTTACGCGTGGTTATACGGGATGCTACCGATATATACACCTTTGAGGCTCTGGAAGCTCATACCAAAAAGCGTATAGAGATTGATATAGCTTCAGCGGCGGAGATTCAGGAAGCTATCGATTCCAATTATCAGTCTTATGACGAAATCGAGCAGAGTATTTCGAATATTCCGCTGTCGATTAATACCGACGAGACACAGATTGAACTTGATACCGTTTCCAATGCTCCGGTAGCACGGGCGATTACCCTCATTATTCAGGAGGCGGTAAAAGCCCGGGCTTCCGATATCCATCTTGAACCTGAGATAGACAAGTTAAGGATTCGATACCGTGTAGACGGTCTGCTGCACGATACGATTACGATGCCTTTGAGCGCGGCGGCAATGCTCATATCCCGAATTAAAATACTTGCCAATATGAATATAGCTGACCATCACCATCCCCAGGACGGGCAGTTTTCCGTAGAAACGACCGGTAACCGTTCCATAGATATACGTGTCGGGCTGATACCGACCGTACACGGCGAGATGGCGACACTGCGGCTTCTCGATAAGTCCAAGGCAGCTATGACCCTGCCGGAACTCGGTTTCCTTCCCGAAAGCCTTGCCCTGTATGAAAGCATGCTCAAAGTTCCCTATGGAATGATATTGATTAGCGGCCCCACCGGCGCCGGTAAAAGCACCACTCTGTACGCCTCGGTAAATTCTCTGGACCTCAAGGGACGCAACGTCATTACCATTGAAGACCCCGTTGAGTACCGTTTTGAGAGAATCAACCAGATTCAGGTCAATACCAGGGCAGGGCTTACTTTTGCCAACGGCCTGAGGTCGATATTACGACTCGACCCGGATGTGGTACTGGTCGGCGAAATAAGAGACGCTGAAACTGCGAAAATTGCCGTCCAGGCGGCTCTGACCGGTCACCTGGTATTATCGTCAATTCACGCTAACGATGCGGTGAGTATAGTTTTCCGCCTGATTGACCTGGGCATCGAGCCGTTTCTGGTATCGACGGCGCTCATCGGGGTGGTGGCTCAGCGGATGGTACGGCGTATCTGCCCTGACTGCGCTCAGCCGCGTGAAGTCTCTCTCCTGGAGGAGATGACTTACAGTATGGAAAGCAGCGATAATAATTATCCGGCCATAAAAGAAAGGCGTAAATTTATGTACGGCGAAGGCTGTAAATCATGTGGTGATACGGGTTACCGGGGAAGAATAGGTATTTTCGAAATCCTGCACATGAGTGATGAGATTAAGGCGATGTTATTGGCTGATGCAACACCGGCTCAGCTGCACAGCCAGGCACTTAAGGATGGAATGATACCCTTAATCAGGGACGGTATGCTGAAGGTGAGGTCCGGCATTACCACCCCTTCGGAAGTCCTGCGCAATGCCTACACTGTAGACTGATGTCTGGCTGCTCTTCGAGCAAAGTGAGAGATGATATTCACTAAATAAATCGGATGCCGGGGATATGTTATACAAGTATGTTGCCTATAAAGAGACGGGGGAGATAGTTAAAGGTAAGCTGTCAGCGGTGAACGACGAGGCAGCCACAGAGTTACTGGGCTACGCCGGTTACCGACCGGCCAGTCTTAAACAGTATATCCCGTTCTTCAGCATGGATAAATTGTCTGCCGGTTTCTTTCCGGTGAAACCGACCGAGGTAATAATTCTTTACCGTCAACTGGCGATTCTCCTTGAGTCCGGCAACGATATCTCCACCTCTTTGGAAATACTCAGAAACCAGGCGGATAACCGCACCTTGAAGAAAGTCCTGGGCGAAATAATCTCCGGGGTGCGCGAGGGTAGCCCGCTTTCTTCGGTAACGAGCAGATACCCCGCCATCTTCAATCCGATGCACAGCCGGCTATTGAGCATCGGCGAGCAAAGCGGGAACCTGGAGACCGTGCTGTTGCAGATAGCCGATGATATGGAGAAGGAAGTTAACACGGCAAAGGAAACAAGGAACGCTATGATTACTCCCGTTATCACTTTGCTGCTGACCCTTGTCGTAGTGGGTGTATTACTGACTTTTGTCCTGCCTTCTTTCAGCAATTTATACACCTCGCTCGGCGTTGAGATGCCTAAAATAACACAGCTAATGCTCTCCTTTTCCAACGTGGTAAGAGATAACCTGATGTATATTGCCCTGGCGGCACTTGTTATTACCCTGGCTACCGTCTCGTATCTCAGGACAAAGCAGGGCCGGTACAACCGGGATAAGCTGCTGCTGAAAATTCCGTATCTCGGCAGGGTAAGACATTTAATCGAGCTTTCCCGCTGCTGCCGGAGCCTGTCCGTATTATTCGGTGCCGGTTTACCTTTAACGGAGGCTATTCCCCTGGTGAACCAGAGCTGTAATAACAGAGCGATTGCCAGCGGTTTCAGCGATATTCACGAAAGAATGATAAAGGGCGAGGGTCTATCCAACCCTATGGCCGGTAATAGGCTTTTCCTGCCGTTGATGGTCCAGATGGTCAGGGTCGGCGAAGAGGCGGGCAACCTTGACAGCACCCTGCTTACCGTTTCAAAAAGCTATTCTGCCGAAGCTGAATATAAGCTGAAATCGGTGGTGGCACTGATACAGCCTGCTATGACCCTGTTCATCGGGCTTATCATCGGTCTTCTCGCCCTGTCTATGACCTCTGCGCTGTACGGAATTTACGGTAGCGGGATATAGGTGCCCAATGGAAAAAATAAAAATAGGTAAAAAAAGCTGGCTAACGATTATTATTGGCGCTGTAGCTATTGCAGTGAGCGGACTCTCTTTAACCTACTTCCGGCAGGTCAATCAATACGACCAGATGAGAGAACAGTATGTCCAGACACAGGCAAACCTGGAGCAGGTACAGATAACCACACTACTCTTAAACAAGGCAGAACTGGAGGGAGAACTGAGCGAAGTGACGTTGCAGCGTGAAAAGGTACAGGCGCAGCTTTCCATACCGATGGCGAGTTCCATAATCACCAAAACTCTGTTCGGTATTGCCGAAAAGCATAACCTGGAAGTGCGCCAGATGACTTCATCGGTGCCATCCGATGAAACCCTTGAGGGAGTTGACCTCTCTCAGACGACTCTTGCTGCCCGTATCGAAGGAGATTCCGCCAATTTTATCAGTTTTATTGTCGACCTTGACAGGCATTTCAACACCGGTGTTTTCAGGTCGGTAAATATGGTCATCCCGGAAGACCCGGCCTCGGCATCGATGGAGTTTAGTATGTATATATATACCATTAGAAGGTGACGGATTTGGCAGGGAAGATTACTACTTTATACATTGATACCAGCAGTCTGCGCCTGGTGGTGAGCCGCGGCAAACGGATACTGGATTGGGCATATTTACCATTGGAAAGAGAAATGGTCTCCGATAACATGGCTGTTAACGAATCGGACCTGGCTTTAAAAATCGAGCAACTGCTGAAGGCACACAAAAGCCAGAGTAAGAACGTCTTTGTCGGCTTGAGCGGACTGCACTGTATATCCCGGCCTATGACTTTACCCAGGTTGCCCAGGGACATGCTGGGTGAGGCGGTAAAACAGGAAGCCAGACGGGTACTGCCTGTCCCCCTGGAGGAACTGTATTTGTCGTGGCGGGAAATCCCGGGTTCCAGTGAGCGTTCCCAGGTTTTTGTAGTCGCCTTGCCCACCGTAACCGTTGATTCCGTGGTGAAAACACTGCATCGGGCAGGGCGCAAGCCCACTTTTCTGGGGACAAAACCGCTGTTCCTGGCGAGGTCTGCAAATGAAGCTAACGCCATAATTGTTGATGTCCAGTTAACTGAATTTGACATTATAGTTATGGCGAACGGGATTCCTCAGACAGTCAGAACGATAACCTTCTCTGATGACGGTCTATCCCCGGACAAGAAGGTGGGGACCATCGTCAATGAACTGACGAGGACAATCAGTTTCTACAACGCCAATAATGACGAAAGCCAGCTTGCTCCCGACGTGCCGATTATTGCCTCCGGGGAACTGGCGGAAGGTCTCGGACTGTACCAGAATTTTTCTGCGTTCGATGAACACCCCGTGTTGCCGCTGCAACTGCCGCTGGACTATCCGGAAGGATTTAACCCGAATCTGTATTCGGCAAATCTGGGCCTGATACTGCACCATCTCAGGAAAAAGCATAAGGACGAATCATCATTTATGGTCCAAAACTCCTTGCCGATGCAGTACCTGCCCCAGCCGGTTTCTCCGGTCAACGTTTTAGGTATACCCAGCGCAGTTTTCGCCATTATCTTGCTTGCTTTTCTGGTTATGAATAATCTGACCGTCGTCGGGAAGATTGATGCGCTGAGTGCCAGAGCGGATAATACCCGGCTGGCTCTTCAGGACAGACTGTCCCGGAGCCAGGAAATATCAGGCGAAATCAAAAAGTTGAAAACCGATATTTCACAGGTTGGAGTGTCCATTGATAATTGCAGGCTGGTAATTGATTATATGCGGGACCAGAGGTCAAGGATTGATGGAGACCTGTCTGAGATTGTAAAGATATTACCCGCCTCGATAACTCTGGAGAATATTCATCATAACAGCACCACCCTGCAACTTGACGGCATAGCATCAAGTGAAAAGGATATCCTGCTATACATCACAAAGCTTGAGGACAGCAGACTGTTCGGCGGGATAGTCATTACAAATATGGCTAAAAATGAGGACGGCAGCCAGGACTTTACCCTGTTGATAAATACGAGCGAGCCGATTGGTGAGGCTTCCGGTATCGACGTAATACTCAGGTACTTTCCCGCCGATGTGAGTTTAACCACCCTCCGGCAGACGGGTGACACGACAGTAATAGAGGCTAACGCGCCGGACGAAGAAAGCATCGTTTTGTTCCTGAAAGAACTGGAGGAGAGCGGTCTGTTTCAGGAGATAGCTTTGAATAGTAAGACCAGCGGCGCGGACGGCGGCATAGATTTCGCCTTTACGGTGAGGGGGATAGAGTAACTGAAATGGAAATCTCAGCCCTGGTTAAATTAGCACTGGATAAAGGCGCCTCTGACCTGCACCTTGTTACCTCCAGCCCTCCGGTACTGCGTATTGCCGGGGTATTAAATACGCTGACTGAATACCAGCCGGTAACCCCGGGTGATATCGACGAGACCTTGAGGCAGCTAGCCTCGGAAAAGGAAATAAGTGATTTCGAGGAACATCTGGAGCTTGACTTCAGCCGGACGCTGCCCGACATTGGACGGATGAGATGCAATGCCAGCAAACAAAATGGTACCACCAGCCTGACGATTCGACTGGTAGCCTCAACTATTCCCGGTCTTGAGGAACTGGGACTGCCTGAGATATGCAAGGAACTGGTACTTAAACCGAGGGGGCTGGTTGTAGTCAGCGGGCCGACAGGTTCCGGTAAATCAACGACTTTAAGCGCCATGATAAACTATCTGAACAGCACGGAAAGCCGCCGTGTAGTCACCGTTGAAGACCCGGTTGAATACGTTTATTCAAGTAATAAATGCACCATAACTCAACGCGAGGTTGGCAAAGATACCCGGTCTTTTACGGAAGCGCTGAGGCACGTACTCAGACAGGACCCGGACGTAATCCTGGTTGGCGAGATGCGCGACCATGAAACTGCGGCAGCGGTGCTGACTATAGCCGAAACCGGGCATCTGGTACTGACCACCGGTCATGCCACCAGTGCCGCTCAGGCTGTGGAGAGAATAATCGACCTTTTCCCTCCCGGTGAACGTCCTCTGGCTCAGGCGCGGCTGGCTTCCTTTCTCAATGCTGTTTTATGCCAGATACTGGTACCCAGGGCTAACGGGGCTGGGCGGGTGGCGGCGGTTGAGATTATGCTGGCTTGCCCGGCGGTGAAAAATACCATCAGAGAAGGCAGGATTCACCAGCTACCCAACACCATTGTTACCCATACCCGGCTCGGTATGATTCTGCTTGATAATGTATTGGTCAAGCTACATAAAAGGGGATTAATCAGCAGCGAAAGTATGCTTGCTTTCTGTAATGACCCGGAGGAGATAAATAAGCTAAAGGCTATGGCTTAACCGGCTTGTTGCTTTCCCTCCGGGCCCTTCTGGTCCTGTCTGCCGGCACGGAAGGCAGGCGGCATAGTGGCGCTGTCGAAGGTAAGGAGCCGTGCCGGGTAGTTTATGGTTATGCCTTCTTTATCCAGGCTGGCTTTAAGGCGCTTGATAATTTCACTTTTTACCCGGAAGGAGGCGAGCCGGTCTCTCGCCCGGAGCCAGAGCCAGAAGTTGATGTTTGAGTCGCCGAACTCTTCGTAGGCGAACCACGGTTCAAAGTTCTTGTCCGCCTCGTCAAGCTCTTCGGTAACCTCTCTGGCTACTTCGAGGGCTATTTTTTCTACTGTAGGGAGGTGAGCGTTGTAGCTGACACCGCAGTTCACCAGGACCGCCATTTCCATTGTCGGCCCGAAATAGTTTGTAATTATACTCTCTGCCAGCCGGGAGTTGGGGATGATAACCATATTGTTTTGGGGGGTGCGAATCCGGGTGCTGCGCCAGCCGACATCGGTAACGTATCCTCTTACTGTGCCGTCTTCCAGCTCGATGTAGTCTCCGATGCGTACCACGCGGTCGGACACAATCTGAGTGCCAGCGAAGAAATTACCCAGCGTTGGTTGCAGGGCCAGGGCTACGGCTAAACCGCCGATACCAAGACCGGCGATAAGCGGGGTAATGCTGATGCTAAGGTAGTCCAGCAGGACGAGAATGCCGATAGCAAGTACCACCAGCAGTACCGTCCGTCTGAGGAAGCGGATTAGGCCCTCGTCAATCCTCGCCTTCCGGCGGGTGGTGGCGTTTCTCAGGTACGAGGCCAGCAGCACGCCTCCGCTGGTCGCCAGAGCATAGGTAACCAGAATAATAATTACTGCAATTCTGGCCTTGCCCAGGATATCGCTCCATTGTGTCAGAAAAGACAGGGAGTTCAATGCCAGTAGCAGCCCCTCGGCTACTATCAGCAGGAAAAGGGGCCTCGTCCAGCTCTCCATTAACTGTGGTAGAAGGGCGTGTCTCCTGCCCTGCTGCTCCAGCTTCTGTTCCAGGTATCGCACGCCGAAGCGGATGAGCCAGGCTGCCAGAGTAAAGACAATTAGTATTCCTGCCGCCCATGCCGCTTCCAGAAGGAGAGAACCCGAAACAAATTCCGGCTGCATTATTAACCTCTCGAAATTGATTTTATCGGCGATATACTGTAATTGATAATTTAAGCGGTTAAGCTGGCTTTGTCAAACAAAAAAGTTTTTATAAAGGCATTTCGAGTTTGACAGGCAATTCCGGGTTGAAATATAATTTATACCCGGTTAGGAAAGGTCTCTACACTGGATGTGTGCCGTTATTTTACGGCCATATGACTGCAAGTCGTGATTTTTCGAATTTCCGGGCGTAACCCTACAAAGGGCGTGCGTAAACGGCGAGTAATCTGAAAGGAAAGGAGAGGGAACAGATGGCAGGAATAGAGTTATATGGTGGGTACGTACCGTT
>CAZOUZ010000040.1:0-11971 GCA_964583115.1 uncultured Dehalococcoidales bacterium | reverse complement strand
CCCGCAGTGCTTCCTCCGCCCGCTTGCGCCCGGTGATGTCTATGAAGTCCTCAAGAATACCGGTAACTTCCCCGGAATCATTCAATAATGGTGATACTGTAAGAATGCATGTAACCTCTGTTCCGTCCTTCTTCTTGAGTACAGTTTCGTTTGACATAACCTCTTTTGTTTTCATTGTCTGGGCCAGCAGGCAGTCTTCCGTGTGGCATTTTTTAGTTGATTGAGCTATCTCATAGCACTTTCTGCCGACGGATTCCTCAGAGCTCAACCCGCTGAAAGTTTCCATGGCCGGGTTAACTCTTACTACATTGAAATCGGAGTCAATCACTTTTATGGCAGAAGAGGAAGTTTTGACAATTGCGGCAAGCTCCTGTTCGGATTTTTGCAGTCTATTTTCCATCAGCTTGCGCTCGGTGATGTCACTCAGAATTGCCTGAACGCCGGTCTTTGTGCCATTTGCTTTGAGTAGGGAGACCCGAATTTCAGCCCAGCCTTTTGTCCCATCTTTGTGGGTGAATTCGACCTCGAACGGTTCGGGTGTCTTCCCACCTATGATAGAGGTAAACATTTTTGAGAATTTGGGGATATCCCTCGCATGGACGGGTGCTATCTTTGTGAAGTGCTTGCCGACGAGCTCGTTTTCACTGTAGCCTCCCTTTTCATAAACAGCCTTGTTGCATGACTGAATTACGCCCTTCATATCCAGAGTGATTATGCCGGACGGGGAAAGTTCGAATAGCGTTCTGTACTTCTCTTCGGACTCCCGCAGTATCCCCTCTGCCTCCTTGCTCCGGGTAATATCACGAACGCTGCTCACATAATATGATTTCCCTCCGTGTTTCCAGCCTCCCAGTGAAATTTCGGCTAAAAGCTGACTGCCGTCTTTCTTCAGACCCGGTAGTTCGTAAGTTATTCCGTTATCTGGAATTACTCTTCCCAGATTCATCCAGTTCATCGCTTTTCGAAAAACTCTTCTATGTTGTTTTGGCATCAGGATAGACAGGTGTTTGTTCAGAATCTCTTCTTTCGTATAACCGAATATAGTCTCAGCAGCCTTGCTCCAGGAGACGATATTCGCTTCTTCGTCGATAATAATGATAGCGTCACTTAATGAATCTGCAATAGAGTGGTAGCCATATCCCATTACAGACAGTGCGTCTCCCGGAGTATCTGGCTCGAATTTTACTGCTTCCAGTTTAGCGGTTCGCTGGCGCATTTCCTCCAGTTCACTTATCAGTTGTGCTTTTGTCTTGTTACCATCGTTTTGCATATCCTACCTCTCGGATGGAGTCCAGAGGGCTGGTTGTGAGAAAATTATATTGATGCGGTTCATAGTGAGTGTATATCTATGCTCCATAGCTGTCAATCCTGAGCTATTCGCATCAGTGATTGTGGAAAGACAGATAGTTCCCGTTGAAGCGAGTTTCCACGATGAAATCACACTTGCCGGATGTCAGGAAGAGGTGTTGAGGAAAGTTACAGTATTGATTGTATCCTTCCTTTTCGCTACCTTCCTTCGAGACGCCGCAGCTTTGCTTTTACCCGGGCGACGAGTTCAGCAGAGCTGAATGGCTTTTTTACGTAATCGTCTGCGCCCAGGGCTAAAGCCTTTTGCACTGCTTCCTGTTCCCAGTTGGCGGTGACCATTATTACCGGTACATCGGAGTACTGGCGGATTGATTCCAGGGTCTTAAAGCCGTCCGGGTCCGGCATTTTTATATCCAGCAGGACTATATCCGGATTGCTTTCCTCAAACAGGGATATCCCGTATAAGCCGTCCTGGGCGAGTAAAACGCGGTATCCTTCTCGGAGAAGGATACGCCCTATTAGCTGTAGCATGTCCATGTTATCTTCGATTACTAAAACGGTGTGGGTTTTCTGTGGTTTTTCGCCCATTTTTCTACTCGCGCTGTCTGATGTCTTTTTCGGATTTTATAACTGGCAGTTCTATGATAAAGGTTGTTCCGCTGCCCGGCTCGCTTTCAACGGATATCTCCCCGCCGTGACTTGTGATTATTCCGTGGCAGATGCTCAAGCCCAGTCCGGTCCCTTCACCGACCTTTTTGGTGGTAAAGAATGGATTGAATATTTTGCCCAGGTTTTCCTGGCTGATGCCGGTGCCGTTGTCTTTGAATGATATGCGTATATTATCTCCTGTTGTCTCCGTCGTGATTGTTAATCTGCCTTCACTCTTAACTTCAATAATGGCACTCTCGGCGTTCATTATAAGGTTGAGGAATACTTCAAGTAACTGGCTGCTATCGGCTATTGTCCTGGGGGAGCGGTCGGGAAATTGTTTTATCACCTCTATGTTGTTAACTGACAGTGAGTGTTTTCGAAATTCAATGGCGGTCTCGATAATACGGTTAATATCCACAAACTCACGTTCCCCGTTCTGCCGTCCGGCAAAGGTGAGCAGCCTTTCCAGGATGCTGGCGGCGCGTTTGGCGCTCTTGTCTATTATTTTTAAATCGTCTCTGATTTCATCGGGAATGTCGCGTTTCAATAGCAGGTCCGCATAGCCAAGAACGGTGGCGAGGGGGTTGCTTACCTCGTGGACAATGCCGGCTGCCATCTCGCCTACGGTAGATAAGCGGCCTAACAACTGCGTCCTGTTCTCCAGTTCCTTTCTTCGCGCTTCAGTACGCTTGCGCTCGGTATTATCTATTAAACTGACCATCCGCCCTATGGGATTACCGTGCTTGTCATTTAGCGGAGAGACGTGTACTCCGTAGAAACGCCAGGCTTCGCCGGTCTGTATTGCTATCTCCGGCGGTTCCCCGGTGCGTCCGTATAATGCTTCTACAAGTTCGGGCAGGTCTGACAGTATGTCTTCAGCAGAACGCCCGATTGCTTTCGATATCGGGCAGTTAATAGTGCTTTCGGCAGTCCTATTCAGGTCTATTATGCGGTTCTGCATATCCAACATGATGATGCCCTGGCTCGAGACTTCCATAATGCTTTCGTAGGCAATAGGTACAATGTCGAACAGCCGCGACCGGAAGATGCCCCACATCATTGCCAGCCCGGATATTGTGAAGGCCGATGGTGTCAGGTCGATTCGGTACATAGGCACAATGTTGAATACGTAGAACACGTTCCATACCACGGGCACCAGCACGCTGATAACCAGGGTTATACTCTGCTGGCGGTATAAGGGCGGTCGGCGAAACAGCCTTCGAATCAGAGTCAGAGTACCCAGCAATAGCAGGATGTATGAGTACCCTGTATGGACCCAGAACCACGGGCCATAGCTCTTGGCGATGATGATAAACGGCCCGCTGCTCTCCAGGTGCCTGTCATACCCTCTCAGGCTGTGTAAACCGTTTGTCCAGGTGAGGACGATTGTGGCCAGAGGAATCAGAGATAGCAGGAGCAGGGCTTTCCCTGTCAGCCAGCTATCACGGCCGGTATACCGGAGCGAGAAGGTAAACCAGGCTACGGGAATGAAGGCTATACCGATATATTGAATATTTGTCGCCAGGACCTGGCTGGACATCCCGGTATTTACCAGTTGGAGCACGCCGCCTAATGCGAATATCGCTGCTGACAGCATAAGCCAGGCAGCCGGACCTGCTCCCCGCATCGAGCGGCGGCGCCAGAAAACGAAGGCTAATATAGACGATAATACGGTTGATAAAGCTAATGATGATAAATACAGCGTCTGAATCATCTCTTACCTGCCCGGGATATCCTTCTCTGACATCCCGGTCGAAATCATGCTCTTCGTAACTTCGTCTTAACCCGGGCTACCAGTTCGGCAGGACGGAAAGGTTTTTTTACAAAATCATCTGCGCCGAGGTCTATTGTTTTCTTTATTGTTTCCATATCCCGTTTACCGGTTATCATGATTATCGGGACATTCGAGTATTCGCGGATTCTACCAATGACCGTGAATCCATCCGGGCCCGGCATCATAATATCAAGTAAGACCAGGTCAGGCTCTTCCTCTCTTAAAATACTTATGCCGTAGATACCATCTATAGCCAGTTTTACCTGGTATCCTTCAGCGGCGAGAATACGCTCGAGCAGATGTAGCATGTCTGGTTCATCATCGATTATCAGGATTGTACGGGTTTTTGTTATATCATCCTGCAAATCTGTGGCGTCCTTTCCGCTGTAGCTGTTGGCACAAAGCTCAGGATATCGGTCGGAACCTACCGGCATTACTTCAATGATATATATAGTAATATACAAATTACTATTATGAAAGTATCGAAAGTGTCGCAATAATTATCAAAAGTATCACGTAGTATTTACTGTTTTTGGAAGCCGGGGGGCTGGAAGAAGAAGAACAGAAGCAGTATAATTAGATTAGGATATGTAGCTCTCTCGGCTATCGACGACCAGCTACTGATATTAAGGAACTGGTTATTCAGGGTAAGAGGCGGGGGCAATGGAAAAAGCTGAAGAAGCCAGTCAGATTAACCCGGAAATAGAGGAAATAGCCAGGCAAAGGGCAAGGCAGAGAGCCTATGCAGCCAGGTGGAATCTTGATATCGCCGTATTTGCCTTTGCCATCTTGATTATAGTTATCATCCTGTTGTCTCAGGGGGTAAGAATTGAAATTGTAGCGCCGGTTGCCGTCTTCGGCCTGGCGATGGTCTGGCTGTGCGGATGGCGGCAGGGCAGGAAATTATACAAAGGTTATTACGATGAAGAGCTTGGTATACTTGAGCGTGATTTGAAGAAAAGCGAGGAGAAACCGGCGGAGGAATCCGTCGAAGAGATGATTCAGAAGGCTTTGCGGGACAGGTGGCGCTAGGCATGTGTCCTGAAATAACCGGATTCGTTACTCCCGGTCCGCCCAGGCGCTCGCCGCCGTCATAGATGAAGTGGACTTCGTGTCCGCCTACCGAGGTCCCGGCTACCGGCTCGGCTACCCGCGGGCGCCGTTCCCGGTTATTACCGTTGCTTCTATTGAAGGATGACCGCGCCCGGAAAAAATCTGGCGCGCCACAACGGATGCGATTCTCGAACCTCCGCTCATATATTTCTCCTTGTTTCGAGGTATCTACTCCCGGCTGAATATGTTCGGTACGAATTCCAGGGAGTCGTTGCGCTTTTTCTCGGTAGACTCTTTCCCGGTAACCGGGTGCTTGTAGTGGAAGGGGAAGATATATCCGGAAGGATATCGTGAGTCCATACCGGAAGGGGCTATATCCGGTTTCGGGCCGCCGTATTCCCCTCCCTGCCTCGAATCCATTGTGGCAATCCGTTTCGGGTGTACCCAGCCCATATTGGGGGGAGCCGCGATAGTCAGGTTATACTGAAGCTTAAATATCTTCCATTTTCCGTTCTCTTTTACGTATTCACTTTCGTATATTCCGCCCATAAAAAACTGCCGGATGCCGTTCTCCATGGTAACGGCTACACATCCCCAGCTATACCATCTCCCACTGGCGGTCTCGCCGTCGGGGTCAACGGTAATAATAGGCGAGACCTGCATTACCTGGTGGAGGAACTCCGGGGAAACTTCCCGGTCCCTGCCGAAATACCTGCTGATTCCGTTCTTACCCAGCCAGGTGCCTTCATACAGTTTCAGCACCACGTCGGGGCTGTCGGAAAAACAGTCGATTACCTCGTCAGACATCCAGTGTTCGAGGTAATAACCGTAGGCTCTTTGCAGCTTTTGTATCTCCTCGATATCCTGTAGAGTCCTTACCTGTCTTTCAAGCTCCTTGACCCTGGTTTCCAGTTCCTCTACTGACATAGTGGGCCTCCTTTTTTTGTTTTTTATACTGGCGTTTTTCCATTGGGGGGTTGATAACATTATATAGTTATTACGGCGCTAAATCTAGGAGAGTTTGTAGGGGTACTATTCGGTTTTAATTAATGATGCCATTGCTAGCCGTCAGTACTGAGTTATATGGTTATCGTTCAACCTCATCCCCCTGTGTCCCTCCCGATGCAGTCGGGAGGGAAGTAAATAGAAGAGGAGGTGTGGCGCTTTAGCGCCACACCTCCTCTTAAACTCCTGCCGTGTATATTTATGGTGGCTTCTTTGCTTCTCTCAATCTACATTAGAGCATTCCTGCTTGTTATACCGAACACAGCCTGACTGCTTGCCGTTGAGGTACTTTTAAGGCGGTTCTATATCTCCACGAAAGAGAGATTACAGAGGCATTATAGCCTTTTTTAAAGTTTCCCCCTCTTCCCGATGAAATCGGGAAGAGGGGGACTAAGTTTGGTATTTAGTCCCGGAATCAGTCTACCCACGAGCTTTCGTATTTGCGTCCGAGGCCGACCTGCATAACGCTGTAAGGTCTTTCAACCTTGTTGCAGACGATTGGCAGGTGCGGTAATCCCTTGGGCAGCGCGACCGCAGTTGGCACGTCGAAGGTGTGTTTTTCGTGTTCCTCGCCAATCTCGATGGTGATTTCCGCCCCGAAATAGCTCAGGTCGTCGACGTTATGCCCGAAAAATATCAGGCATTCATCGTAGGGATGTACGAGTGCTCCTTTCCCGGGATTCCACTCTCCGGGTTCGTTGTAGAGTCCCAGCGCAAAATTGATATCGAGTCCTTCCAGTTCGTCTCCGGACATCGATAGTAGCTGTTTGGCGTTTGCCCCTCCCGGTCCTTCTTTTACCGGCATCGGTTTGACCAGGTGGGCATATTTATTCCCGTCGGTTTTACCTTCCTGCGGCACCTGGTTGCCTGAGTATTTGGCGTTGAGGGCAAGGTGGAAATGCCCGAAAGGTTTATAAACTTTCTTGGTAACAAGCGGGCAGTGTGGAAAACCTTTGGCGGCAACACCGACGGTAGGAACGCTGAAGGCGTGTGTTTCCCACTCTTTACCCAGTGCCAGCTCCATGTCCGACCCGAGATAACCGAGGTCTTCATCGTCATAGCCGAAGAATAGCAGGAGCTCATCGAATGGATGTTCGTGTGCCCCGCGCCCGGGTGCCCAGTCGCCGGTCTCATCGTAGACTCCCACTATGAAATTGAGGTCGAATCCGGCTATTTCATCTCCCGTTACAGCCACCATTTGCTTGGCGTTTGCTCCTCCTCGTCCTTTCCTGAAGGCTAGATGCTTGACCAGGTGTCCGTATTTTGTTTCCGCCATGATTTACTCCTCTCTATTTCTGGTCTTTATCTTCCGGCACAATCTCGTATTCCCCTTTGGGGAGAAGCGTAACTTCAAGGAAGAAGACCGGTTTGGTTACTCTTTTGAAGGTGAGCGGACCGTGAATCAGTCCGGGTGGTATATCAACCATAGAAGGGGATGTGATTATGTAGGGTTCATTTTCTTCGCCCAGCTTTATTTCGATTTCGGCATCGAAATCATACATGTTTTCCGGATTGCCGCCGACGAAAATCAGGACTTCGTGGCCTTTGTGGGTATGAGGAAAAACTTCCGTGTATGGTTCCGTCATATAGTGGAAAGCCAGGGTATGGTCGGCTTTAACTTCGCCTTTGTGTGCATATACAGACGGGAAATTGTAGCCGGGGGCATTCCTTCCTTCGAACTGTACCCTGTTGATAGGTGCCGGTAAGATATGTTTAGCGTATTTTCCCTCAGCCATTTTTTGAGTCCTCCTTTTTAAAAAGAAGCCTAGCAGAAAAGCGGGTAATAATCAATTATTCCGTGGTCTCCAATCTTCAAACGCAAATGGAAAATTACCCGTTAGTGAGGGGAGGAAATTGAAGGCGAAAGGACGGGCGACTGAATAAGCGAGCGCCCGGTGAGGGCGCTCGCTTATTCAGTTTTTGTTACTTTTTGTCGGGAGACAGCTCTACTTGTATGTATCCGCCATATCTTCCTTGGTCAGGTCGAATATCGCCCCGCTCGAAGGGGCTACCTCCGTGTAGAAGAACTCCGGCAGAACATCATCATCCACGGTAAAACCGGCGGCTTTATTGAACTCGCGTTCCAGCTCAATTGTCTGTTTGCCGATTTGCGTAATCTTGTCCGCATCCCATTCGCCGCCGAAAGCGCCTGAGAACAGGTCGGGGAGAATGGTCGGGTCGCCCATCGTGGACATGAAGCCGTACATACACATTATGTTGTCGCAAGTTGCCATATTGCCCTGCATCATACTGGACATCGAAACCCGGGCGACCTTGGGCATCAGGTCCGCATTCGGCATCATCATTACGCCGGCGGTGTGGTCGGCGCCCATCGGAGTTGTGGAGAAAGTAACGCCTATAACGGGCCCGTTGCGCGGGTCGTAGCCGGAGAGGGACTGTCCCTTCACCACCGGTACTCTTTTAACCCCCAGTTCCTTTCCTACGGTTGCGGTACCCTGTCCCAGTAGATTGCCGAATTCGGTGCCCTTCACCATCTCTTTGACAAGGTTGAGGGCGGCTTTTTTATCGCCCCAGGGAATTTTACCGCCTTCCATGCATACGCCGATGGTAGCGCCCGTTTCAATGGTATCCAGTCCTAAGTCGTCGCACATATGGTCCATTTTGGCGATGGTATCGAGGTCATCGATATCGCAGTTGGTGCCGCACATAGCCACGGTCTCGTACTCAAGCCCGTTGGTGAGGTAGTTGCCTTTGCTGTCGTTATAGACATTACCGCACCTGATAAGGCAGCCGGGCTGACAGGGGAGCTGGTTCTTGCCTCCCCTTTTCTCAAGTTTCTTCATAAAAGCCGGGCCGTTTATCTTATCGAGTCTCTTGGAATCGAAGAGCTTGCCGCTGTAGTTGTGGACGGGTATGAGTCCCATTGCTCCGGTCATTCCTACCAGATTGACTGTCCCGACTGTGGTCATTGCGTGCATCATGCTGTTCTCATCCAGCATGGCGTTAGCCAGTCTCTTGGCGGCGGCATCGAACTTCTTTTTATCCTGGTACTCAAAGGCAGCTCTGCTGGCTGCAGGCTGGACTACGACCGCTTTAATCTTCTTGGCTCCCATAATAGCGCCCGTTCCACCTCTTGCGGCTGCCCGGCTGGGGTAGCCGGTGGTGGCGTCCGTAACCTGCACCGAGCAATTGCGGTATCCGCGCTCTCCGGCGAGCCCGATGGAAGCGACTCCGATGTTCTTGCCGTATTTCTTCCTTAGCTTTTCCACCAGCGCGTAGTTATTCAGCCCCGCGTACCCTTTCGCAGACACCAGTTCCGCATTGCCGTTTTTATCGATTACCAGTATTTTCCAATCGTTACCGGCGGGGATGTCTTCAAAGATAAGCATCTTGATACCGTGCTGGGTAAGCATGTAACTCACGTTGCCACCGACGTTGGATTCCTTGATTGTTCCTGTCAGCGGACTCTTCCCGCCTACCGAAAGCCGGTGTGCTGTGGATAGTGGCGTTCCGGCAAATATGCCGGTGCTCATTATAAGTTTATTGTCTTTTCCCTGGGGGTCACACTTGGGATTAACCTCGTCGCTCATTACCTTGGCGATAAGACCACGGTTCCCGAAGAGCTGGTATTCTTTCTTGAATTCTTCGCTAGTGGTGCCGCCGGTCTTCGTGTTCACCCTTATTACTTTGCTCATTCTTGCCTCCAAGCTCAGAATATTTACCTACGCAGCGTAGGCTTTCTGGAGTATTTTCAAGAGGTCATTGCTATCGACTCTCTTGGGACTGAACATTGCCGGCCCTTCCGACACTGCTCTACTGGCAACAGTTGGTAGTGACGCTTCGTCGATATTGTGCTGTTTCAGCGTCTTTTGCCCGATTTCTTTGTTAAGCGCCCTGATAGCATCGGCGACTTTTTTGCCCGCATCTTTCGGGGAAACACTATCGTCGGTTCCGAGTCCCATCGCCATTCCCACGCGCCTTATTCCGTCCGGTGTTGACTCGGCGATAAATTCCATAATCTCCGGCATGGCGAGCGCGCAGGCGTTGCCGTGGGGAATATGGAACATAGAGCCGAGGGTGTGGCCGATTGCGTGTCCGAGGTGCGTTATTGCATCATTGAACGCATAGCCGGCGGACATGGCGGCAAAACTCATATGTGTCCTTGCCTCGAGGTCAGAACCGTCCTTTACGGCTCTGGGGAGATATTTGCATACCAGGCTTATTGCTCTTTCTCCCAGTACGTCCGACATCGCATTCGCCTGGCCGGAAGTGACCGCCTCGGCGGCATGGCAAAAGGCGTCCATACCCGTATCGGCGGTTATCGGGGGAGGCATTCCCAAAGTGAGGACGGGGTCGACTATTGCCAGGGTTGCTCTCACCGTGTTACCGGAGGGACCTTTCTTCTTGTTGTTGTCGGTGGTATCGGTAAGCACCGCCATTGTCGTTACTTCGGCGCCGGTACCCGAGGTGGTCGGTAGCAGGATGAGTACCTTGCCCGGCTTTAAAACCGCCCCCATACCCATATACCGGTTTATCGGTGAGGGGTTGCCCATCAGGATATTGATGGCTTTGGCTGTGTCCATACTGCTTCCGCCGCCGATTCCCACTATTCCGTCTACCTTTGCTTTCCTGCCAATCTCGGCGCCCTCTTCAATGGTGTAGTCGGGCGGGTCCGCCTGCACTCCCTCATAGACGGATACTTTTATGCCGAGTGCCCGGACGTTATCGATAACTTTGTCCGGGATTCCCGCTTTCTTAATCCCCTGGTCATAGACGAAAAGTACGTTGGTGCAGCCGAGATCCCTCAGCCTCATACCGGTCCGCATCGCCATATTCGGACCAAACAGGACGGGTGACAAATGGTTAATGTTAAAAGGCATAACTATTTCCTCCTCCGAAGAATTTGGAATGACAACCTCTGTCAGAGGTTAATTACAGGTAGCAATCGCCTGCGACGTCTCTTACTTCGGCTGCTGACTAGTTCCTGAACGATTATTCTACACTTTAGCCGGGTAGGTGTCAACTGAGATTGGTACGAGGGTAGTCATATCGGTCTAAGGGATGTATACTTGGGACGAATAACCTTGCCGGAGTAGAAAATAAAAGGAGGGACAGGTTAGATGACGACATTGAAGGAATACAATACCTATGGCGAGGACATTGAGAGGCTGGTGCTGTTAAGGACGTCTCCCCTGGCCGTAAAAATGCTGCAAAAGGAAGCCGACATTCCCGATGGAGCCATAAGACCCAAAAGGGACCGCGGTTACCACCTTGCTCAGTGTCAGGCATTTTCTATGTCGCGCCGCCAGGGGGCTACTATCGCTATGTTGAAAGAAGACAACTGGTGCTGGGGTTCCTTAATAGCCTACGGGCTGGTGGACAAGCGCGTAGCTGATAACTATGCGGAGCTTGAGAAGGATGTTAAAAATCTCCCCTGCCTGGAGTACGGAAAGTATATAGGGGTTGTCTCCGCACCATTGAGGTCGGCTAATTTCGAACCCGATATCGTCCTTATCTATTCCAATACCGCCCAACTGAACAATATGCTCTATGCCTTAACCTATCAGGGTGAAGGACGTGTGACCTCCCCGATATACCCGGTCGCTTCCTGCGCGCTCTCCGTCGTGCCGGCGCTTTCCGGCCAGTACTGCGTTACCCTGCCTGACCCCGGTGAATACGGACGGGCACTGACAGGAGAAGATGAGATGATCTTTTCACTGCCGAAAGATAAGGTCGAGGGATTGGTTACTCAGCTCAAGGTATTTGAGGAGAGAAAATTAGGGTACAAGTATAATCCTTTTCTGGAGATAAGCCCTGATTTCCCCCGCCCCGATTTCTACAAGAGGTTGTACCGGGAGTGCGGACTGGATGCCGACGATGTCCCGACGTGGTCCCTGCCCTAGGTGGAAGAGCAGGAAGAAGCTATTGTTTAGCGTCATTACCGCTGCTCATAAACGCGGGGTTAGCCGTGCAGTTCTGACCCGAACACGCTCAACCCGATAAGTGCAATCATTCCCGGCCAGTGTACCGGCTTCCAGGAAAGGCCTATCATATACCAGCCGCTCAGCCACCCAATCAGGAACCCGGCAGCACCACAGACCAGCACGTCCATAAGAATGAAAGGGCCGGTAGGAGCTACTTCAACCTCTTTGGTTTGTTTTTCTGAGGTTGCTTCTTGCTTTTCTGGGGCTACTTCCTGCTCTTCTGAGGTTGCTTCCT
>CAZOUZ010000039.1:0-12058 GCA_964583115.1 uncultured Dehalococcoidales bacterium | reverse complement strand
ACGAAAAACGTGGTGCAAGGGGATAAGCATTTGTTATGTTTTTCTATATAACAATACTGCTTTAGCCAGCATCAGGTTTATTTTTAAAAACCTCCTCCGGGTACTAGTGTAGCTAGATGAGCCAGGGTAAGTCCTTCATGCTTATAGGATTATACTATAGTAATCACAGCAAGGTAAAAATTTCCGCTTATATACCTTCGCTCGGTAATTATGCTATGATTTGAAAAATTAAAGTAAATCATATCGGGTAAACTTTAGCTTTATAGCAATGAGAAACAACAAAGACCTCTTACTATGTAACACTATCATGATTTTACTCATTATTATTGTAGCTCTCCTTCCATCTTCTAGTTACCAAATAATTCTTGGCCTATTAGCTCTATTATTTATTCCTGGATACATACTGATACTGGTATTATTCCCCGGGAGAAGTCAGTTAGATGGTATTGAGCGAGTATCGCTAAGCTCTCTTTTGTCCTTAATAATAATTGCACTCTTTGGTTTTATCCTGAACCTTACTCCCTGGGGCGTCAGACCATATCCCGTCCTTATTGTCATCGCTACTATCACAGCTCTATTATCACTAATCGCCTGGTATCGACGAAATAAGCTGGACGATGCAGACAGATTTGCAGTTTCCTTTAATTTACCGTCAATTTCCTGGAGGGGAAAGACTTTAGTTAATAAGGCACTGATTTCAATTCTCGCACTAGCTTTATTAGGGACTATAGGTATCATTAGCTATGTCATAGTCGTGCCTAGAATAGGAGAACAGTTCACTGAATTTTACATTCTTGGCCCTGATGGTAAAGCCGAAGGATATCCTGAAGAGCTATTCCTGGGAAAAGAAACAACGCTAACAGCAGTCATCGTAAACCAGGAGCACGAAACGGTGAGCTACAGGATTGAGGTACTATTAAATGGATTGAAAAACAATGAATTGGGCCCAATAATTCTAGACCACGAGGAGAAACGGGAGATAATGATCGGTTTCCGGCCGACGATGGCAGGCAATAACCAAAAGGTGGAATTCCTGCTTTATATACAGGGACAAAGCGAAGCCTACCGATCACTTTACATACTTGTAAATGTGAAACAGGCGGACTCATAGTCAGTATGCTTCAAACAGAAATAATGGTAGAGAATAAATGATATGTTCCGTATTAATCTTAGCTTCGGAGTAGTCTTTGTAATTAATGTTTGCAGTCAACAACATGATAACTTATTGCATGTGGAGATTATATAGAGGTGATGCTGATTTCTGAATTGTATTTGGAATGGGGAATCGGTTAATCTACTACGGGTAAACAGTGACTCCTCTATCCCTCAGCACTCTAATATCATCCAGGGTTTTCGATAACTCGGATAGGTCAAGAGCGTTATTGCCAAGCACTACCGTATCTCCGGCCATAATTCCATGGTTCTCTACCAGGGATGAGATATCGCCGACTTTGTTGTCGTAAAGATTAAGGTCGGTAAGATTCGAAAGCTTCGCTAGTGGCGAAATATCTGTTATCATGTTACCGTGCAAGTCAAGCACAGTCAGGCCGGTAAGATCAGCCAGGAACGAGATGTTCGTTATCTGATTCCGACTAAGATCGAGCGTAGTCAGGTTCGTAAGCTCTGCCGGAAACGAGAGATCCGTTATCTGGTTGTAACCAATGTCAAGCCTGGTAAGGTTCGTAAGTTTTGCCAGCGGCGAGATGTCCTTTATTCCGGTTGATGAAAGTTTGAGCGTAGTCAGGTTCGTAAGCTTTGTCAGAAACGAGAGATCCGTTATCTGGTTGTAACTAATGTCAAGTGTAGTCAGGTTCGCAAGCTTCGCCAGTGGCGAGAAGTCCTCAATTCCGGTTAACGAAAGGTCGAGTGCAATCAGACCGGTAAGATTAGTCAAGAATGATATGTCCGTTATCTGGTTGTGACCAAGGTCGAGCGTAGTCAGGTTCGTAAGCTCTGCCAGCGGCGAGATGTCCGTTATCTGATTCTGACCAAGGTCAAGCGTAGTCACATTCGTAAGCTCTGCCAGTGACGAGATGTCGTTTATCTGGTTGTGACCAAGGTTAAGCGTGGTAAGATTCGTAAGGCCGGCCAGAGACGATGCATCACTAATATGGTTCGAGGAGAGGTTGAGCACAACGAGGTCAGTGAGTTCGGCTAGAGGTGCGATATCGGATAATAAGTTCAGGCTAATGTCAAGCTGATTTAAATGTGCCAGGTGCTCAATACCTGAGAGGTTGGAAATACCCAGGTTTCTGCCCTGAAGTTCGGTAATCGCAATATAATCACTTAAGGTAGTTCCCTCTCCCGGCGTTTTAGTCAGTTCATCGTTGACGGCCCGCCTCAAATTAGAGTCGGCAAATATAACCGGGGGGGATTCAGATTGCCCACAGCCTACCATAAAAATCAACGTAACTATAATTATAAATATATATGAAATAAAACGGACGTTAATGAAAAATACCACCTTTGCATGATTAATTGATTTTGCTGAATATCGTTTCTGATTATAGGCTTAACCATTAAGGCTGTCAATTATAATATATTATTTATCTCTGACCCTGACCCAAAAACTGTACCCGCTAAAATTAGAGAATTCCGGGTTTCCCGGCCTTCATGTTCCCGACGATATTGCCTTGGGGTCAGATTTTCAAGGGAACTGTGCGGCTGCCATTCGTTGTAGTCTTGCCGCCAAGCCTCTATCTTCTCCCGTGTATCCTCTAGTGAAAGAAACCAGTTTACATTAACAGCCTTGGAGGCCGGCATTGAAAAATCAGCGTGACACTACGGAGAGTCTGTCCGATCTACAGATACCCGAGGACGTTAAAGACCAGATAAACAGCCTGAGCAGGGGTATCATAACGCTGGCGGTGCGGGCGTCAAACTCGAACAGCGAGTCAAATTTGGCTCACTCAAGAAAGGTTCGTGCTCTTTGATTTAGGATTAACGGTAATTTGGACTCAGGAGGAAGCGGCCTCTGCTTTTTCTGCCGGCTACATGGTGTTCAGGTGGTCGGAGGTTCGAATCCTCTCGCCCCGATTCTTCATTTCAATTTATGCCGGTTAACTTTCCGGCCTTCGCCTGGATTTTATTCAGGCCCTTTTTCTGAGAGCAGACCGCCGGCACTAGAATGGGTGCTGGCTGCGACCTACCTCATCAAAAGAGTTGCACCGATTTTCTCCGTAAAGTATACTTTCTATGCTTCCGCTATGTTTAGCGCCGTACAAAAATAAAATAATAAGTAGGGAGATGAGAATGTCAGGTGTACTCGAAGGACTAAAGGTGGTTTCCATGGAGCACATGGAGGCAATTCCGGCTGCCAGTGTCTGGCTGGCTGACTGGGGAGCCGAGGTGATTAAGGTGGAGCCACTTCAAGGGGAAATGTGGCGGGGGACCAAGATGGTCCAGGGAAGTCCCATATGGGTGGAACTTGAGAACGGCTCGTTGAACTGGGGGTTCCAGCTACTTAACAGGAACAAGAAAGGTCTGGCGTTAGACCTGAAAACGGAAACTGGCATGGAAATACTTTACAAGCTTGTTGAGAGAGCCGATGTTTTTATGTCAAACTATGAACGAGGCGCGTTGAAGAATCTTAAGGCGGACTATGATAGCTTGAAGCAGATTAATCCCAAGATTATTTATGCCTTTCTGAGCGGCTACGGAACGGTGGGACCGGATAAGGATGAGCGGGGTTATGATATTGCAGCAGCCTGGGCTCGCGCAGGATTTCAGTATATGGTAGGTGAACCGGGAGCTATCCCGCCCAAGCAGCGCGGAGGCATGATGGACAGGACGGTTGCGCCTCACGTGGTTGCCGGTGTCTGCGCTTCCCTGGTACACAGGGACAAGACGGGTGAGGGTCAGATGCTGGAGATTTCCCTGTACCATTCCGCTACATGGACTATCGCTCTGGATGTCCAGAGCAATTTAGCTGGTAAATCATTACCTAGAGATGACCGCTCAAGTGCGCAGAATCCGCTGTGGAACGATTATCGCGCCAAAGATGACCGGTGGTTTATACTGGCAATGCTTCAGTCCGACGTTTTCTGGGCTGATTTCTGTAAAGCCATAGAAAAGCCGGAACTGGAGAAAGACCCCCGGTTTGAGTCAATGCAGACGCGGGCGCAAAATTGCGTGGAACTGGTTGGTATACTGGATGAGGTATTCGCAACCAAAACCATAGAGGAATGGGATAAGGATTTCAGAGAACACGATTTAATCTTTGCCAGAATACAATCGCCTGCCGAGGTGGTAACCGACCCTCAGGCTCTGGCTAATAACTTTTTTACCGACCTGAATCATCCCGCCGGGCAGATGAAGGTAATAAATTCTCCGGTGAAGTTCATTCAGAACCCTGCTTCGGTAAGAAGTCCCGCTCCTGAGGTAGGGCAGGACAACGAGGAGATACTCCTCGGCCTGGGCTACACCTGGGAAGATATTGCCGGTATAAAAGAACAGGGTGTGATTATGTAAATCAGACTACCCTGCTATTTTATCTCCTGATATCGTCTCAAGTTTATTAACGTATCCGGGCTGAGCCTGTGAGCATATGCTTCGCCGGTCTCCTGACGCTTCTGCCGTGTAAGACCGCGCTTGTCTTAAGTTTAAACCGGTATCGTCGCGTTCATCGTTGTGCATGCCCACATCACCGCCACTGAAGCGATTGTTGCAAATAACATTAAAACCCATAGTCTCATTTTGGTTCTCTCTTATGCTCTTTCTACTATATATAACGCAGGAAATCCGTTTTGGTTAGCAGCCGTCCGGAAATCGGGAGCCGGTGATTCGGAGTCCGGCGGGGAGTCTTGACAGCCGGCAGGCGGAGTGTTTAGATAGCCGCAGCGGTTGTTGCCATATAAAACCGTATAGTAAAATACAGTCCTTATAGACCCTTATCCGAAAATCAAAGAGAGGTGTAATATGCCGTACCGTCAGTTCGTCGTGCCGAGAAATGTTTTTTACGGTCCGGGCGCTCTTGAAGCTCTGACCAGCGTGCCGGGAAAGCGAGTGCTTATCGTTACCGACCCCGGAGTTTCCGCCCTGGGTCTTATCGAGCGGGTGAAGAAGGTCCTGTCCCCGGGGAAAGCGGAAATCAGGGTCTTCGATAAAGTGGAGCCTGACCCTTCGAATAACACTGCCCGGAGTATTTTCTCTATGGCGCAGGACTTCAAGCCCGACCTTTTCATCGGGCTTGGCGGAGGTTCGTCAATGGATGCCGGTAAAGCCGGCTGGGCGCTCTATGAGCACCCCGACCTTGCCGGGTTGTCCGCACCGGATGTTAAGCAGGAACTTCTCAACCGCGAGTTGCACAGGAAAGCCAGGTATGTGGCTATACCCACCACCAGCGGTACCGGCTCCGAAGTAACCCGCGTTGCCGTGGTAACGGACAGCACCGTCGAGCCGCACATGAAAGTCTCCTGGTATTCGTTGCAACTGGTGCCTGATGTGGCTATTGCCGACCCGGAGCTGGCGGCTTCTATGCCCCCGGCGGTGACGGCGAACACCGGCTATGATGCCCTGGTCCACGCCACGGAGTGCTATGTGCTCACCGAGCCTTCGGACATAGTCGATTCCCTGGCTACCGGGGCGACCAGGCTGATACTGGAATGGCTGCCGGAAGCGGTAGCAAACGGCAGGGATATACAGGCGCGCAGCAAAATGCACCTGGCTGCCCTCCAGGCGGGAATGGCTTTCAGCAACGGCACGTTGTGGCTGGTCCATGTGACGGCCCACGAACTCGGCGCCAGTTTCGGGATGCCACACGGCCTCACCTGCGCTTTTATGCTCTCCCCTTCCTTTGCCTTCCTTTACTCCACCCACAAGGAACGTCTTGTCAGCCTGGCGGCGTCACTGGGTATAGACGGGCGGGACGATAAGGAAAAGGTCAACAATCTCATCGACAGTCTGGATGAGATGAAGCGGAAAATAAATATACCTCTGGCTATTAAAGATACGGGAATGGACGAGGGCACTTTCGATGCTCAGCTCGGGCTGATAGTCGAAAGATGCGCCGAGCAGATAAACAGTCGGGTCGTGTCTCCCGGCCTCTTCCCGCTAACGGCTGCCGAGGTGAGAGAGCTCTATATCCACGCCTGGAATGGGACCAGGGCGGAATTAGGATAGGTATTCACCGGAAGCGATTCGTGCTAAACCCTCTTGCGCTTCCACCTTCCGGTCTTGAAGTACGCTATATAGACAGCTGTCCTGACGACCATGCCGGTAACCGTTGCCCATCGCACTCCGTAGACGCCGAGGTCGTTTACATTGGGCAGGGTAAATGCCAGGGGCACCTCTATTCCCCACATACCCAGTGTGGTAATCAGCATCGGCGGCAGGGTATCACCGGTGCCGGATATGCACTGCATAAATACGACGACAATTCCCAGCACCATAAAGCCGACCACCGATATCCGCATAAATTTGCTGCCTATCTCGATAACTCCCGGGTCGGGGCTGAAGATTCCGACTATACTCTCCGCCCAGAACAGTATTGCCAGTGCGCAAACGGTCGTAAAAGACTGGGCGATAGCTGCTGCCAGCCAGCCGCCTCTCTCGGCCCGTCCGGGCTGACCTGCCCCCAGGTTCTGCGCTGCCAGCACGCCGGCTGCCATTCCCATTGCCATACCGGGCATCAGCAGCATCACCTCCACCCTCTGGTTGATGGTGTGGGCAGCCACCGCCAGGGTGCCGAAGGGGACGATTATCCACATTAAGACAAGCTGGGCGAAGGGCCTTTCCATGCTGGAGACGGAAGAAGGAAGGGAAATCTTCACTATGCGCCAGATAATACCGGGGTCGATACGGAAGTTACTCAGCGTAAGCCGCAGACGGGTCCGCCCGGTGAAGAGTATCCACAGGCCGATACTCAGTCCCAGGCTCTGGGAGATTACATTCGTTACCGCTGCCCCGCTAACTCCCATAAAGGGAAATATCCATACACCGAAAATAAGGATAGGGCATAAAATCAGATGAAGTACCCTGTAGAAGACGGCTATTCTCATCGGCGTCCGGGTATCCCCGGATGCCTGCATAAGGCTCTCGGTTACCATCCGGGAGGACATTACCAGCGAGCCGACGAACATTATGCGCATATAGGCTGCGCCTTCGGCGACGACATCAGCCTCGACGCCGAACATGATTAATATCGATTCGGCGAGGAAGATGCCGATGACCGCTACGACGACGGCGAAAACGGTACTGACGACGAAAGCCTGCCTGGCAACGTGATTGGCGCCGGCAGCATCACCCGCCCCGATATGGCGGGCAACCATCGCCCTTATGCCCATCCCGAGCCCCATCATGGTTGCGTTCAACAACTGGACAGCCAATGAGGAAATCCCGACTCCTGCGATGGCGGCTGCTCCCAGTCTTCCCACCCATATCGTATCTATGAGAGGGCCCAGGGTGTTGAGGCTTTGCGTTACCATCATCGGCCAGGACAGGGACAGGAGGTTGCCGACCACACTCCCCTGTGTCCAGTCTCTTTCGCCTGCGGGTCCTGTTTTCAGAGGACTCATCGCTTCGTTCATTACGGGTGGTTGTTTCCTTTCCTGTCATCCTCACAGATATTGCTCAGTCGGCAAACCTTTTCCTGAACTCGTCCGGGACCGGCACCACCTTTTGCTGGCGGTAATCGAAGAAGAGTATGCCCATCTTCGACCTGGCGATTTCATCCCCGGTGTCTCTGTCGGATATCCTGAATACGAAGTCGCACCCCTTACCTGTGAAACTGGTCGGGGCGATTTCGAACTTCAGCGTCTGTCCGTGACGTCCCTGCCTTTTGTAAACGACGGCGGCATCGGTGACGATGAATGACGTCCCTTTGATGTTCTCCTGCGTGTAACCGAGACTTTGCATAAACCGGATGCGCGTTTCCTCCATCATCGGCAGGATGGAATCATAGCTGAGGTGATTGCCGCGGTTGATATGGTTAATCAGGATGGGAATTTCAGTTGAGAAGACAAACTCTTCAGGCAAATCGATTCTTATCCGCGCCATTTTTACCTGCTGCTCCCGATAATTTACTTTATGGGGATGCCCGGTAAGTAGTTTGAAGGGCTGTATACTGTAAATTCCGAGTATGTGATAATATAGCTTATATCCGATATACTTATCAAGGCAGGTCACTGCTCATTGCTTGAAATAGAGA
Organism: uncultured Dehalococcoidales bacterium; assembly: GCA_964583115.1. GTDB lineage: Bacteria > Chloroflexota > Dehalococcoidia > Dehalococcoidales > UBA2162 > CAYVOV01. The sequence continues at coordinate 3,912 of CAZOUZ010000039.1, read as the reverse complement.
TTAGGAGGTCAATTGTGGCAGAGCTTAAGAAGACGAGAGAGGAAATTGTCAATAAGGCATGGGAATTGGGGATAGAGTATGAGGCAAAGTACAAAGGCTGCTGCCAGTCTACTTTTCTGGCGATAGCCGATGCTTTGAGAACGGGAGGCCTTGACATTTTTCCGAAGGAGATGGAGGAAAAAATTTATTCCGGGATATGCCTGCTGACTGCCGGAGTCTGTATGACCGGAGAGGGCAGTTGCGGTGCCGTAGTCGGCAGCGTGATGGCGATTGGTATGGCACTGGAAATCCCCCAGCATACCGATGACCCCGGAATTGCCCAGGATGCCGGAGTCAGGACCCGGGATACATTGCTGGCAAAGTATTACGATACCTACGGTTCCATACTCTGTAAGGATGTGATGAGGAAGTATTTCGGGAAAGCCTGGGACCTGGTGAGCGATGAGATGACCCAGGAGTTCCTGAGCATAACGGACGGGTGCGTTATCAGGCAGACGGCGGCGTGGACTACCGGGATTATCCTGGATGAGCTTGAACAAGGGAACGTGAAATTACCGGAATAATCGGTGGTACGGGCAGACTGCTTCAGGCTTTCGTTGCTTGACAAAGCTCATCTGCTGGCATAAATTTTGAATACCTTTGTGCCGACGGTTAATTCCGTAAGATGCCGGGTGCAGAGAGTGGCAGGGGTATATAAATGCAGGAAACCGCTTCGGTAATCGCTTTTGTTGGTATCCTGGTCTTTCTTGCCCACCTTTTTACCGGGATATTTAGCCGGACTAAAATCCCGGACGTTCTCTTTTTGATTATCATAGGCATTTGCGTGGGCCCGGTACTGGGCTTTTCTTCTCCGGAACTCTTCGGCGCCGTAGGTCCCGTTTTTACCATCATTACCCTGATTATTATCCTGTTTGAGAGCGGGCTTACCCTGAAGCTCAGCACTCTTCGTTCCGCCTTCGGCGGCGCTATGACTCTGGCTCCCCTTACTTTCTTTTCCACGATGGGGGTCACCGCCGGATTCGCCCTCTGGCTGACAGACCTGGAAATCCTGCCCGCCTTTATCCTCGGAGCGATTGTCGCCTCCACCTCGGAGGCTGTAATTATCCCGCTGGTCAAACAGCTCCGGGTAAAGGAAGATACCCATACCCTTTTATCTCTGGAGTCATCGGTTAATGATGTCCTGAGTATCGTCATTACCGTTACTCTCGTCCAGGCTTACACTCTGGGTGAATTTCAGGTTGCCTCTGTATCCGGAGACCTGATTGCCGCTTTTCTGGTAGCGATAATCTTCGGCGTAATCGGCGCTTTTATCTGGTCGATACTGCTGAACAAAATTCATGTCATCAAAAACGCAATGTTCACCACCCCGGCCTTTGTCTTCGTGATATTCGGCATAGTCGAGACGCTTGGTTTCAGCGGGGCGATTGCGGCACTGTCTTTCGGCATAACCCTCGGCAATATCGAGTCGATTAACCTCACTATTTTCAGGCCGTCATCTTCAAAAGAGCCTGTCGGACTTACCGAGACGGAGAAGGTATTTTTCAGCGAGGTGGCTTTTCTGCTGAAGACGTTCTTCTTCGTCTATCTGGGGCTCTCGATTGAACTGATTAGCGGACAGCTTATTATTATAAGCCTGGTCTTGACGTTGATAGCTTTTGTGCTCCGGGTACCGGCAACCAGGCTGTCGCTTAAAAGCTCACTTCCTTTGAAAGATATGTCTATCGTGGCTGTTATGGTGCCCAAGGGCCTGGCGGCGGTAGTGCTGGCTTCTCTTCCCCTGCAGCAGGGAATTCCCGGCGGGGAACTGATTCAAAACCTCACTTATGGCGTGGTGTTGCTGAGCATTGTCTTTACTTCATTTCTGGTAATGCTGATTGATAAGGCGAAGTTTTATACGATATACGGCTGGTTTTTCTCCCCGAGATTACCCCACTTCTCTGCCGGGACCAAAGCGCAGCCGAGAGAATCATTGCGTAAATCGGTGAATATCGTGCCTGCCGGGCCAAAGCTTTTTGGTAAGCAAAATAAAGATGACAGCGACAGTTGAAAAAGGGAAATTATCGTCAGAGTGCTGAACCTAGCTTGACTCTTTCCCTGGCTTTGTTCATAACTGTCTTAACAGCGGTGGATAGAGGTTGCTTGCCTCTGCCTTTTTCCTCGAAATAGCGGGTTACCGTCTCCAGGGCCTGCCTTTGCAGTCCGGTAGTTTCCAGGATGTCGATAGAGACGCCTTCCGGTCTCTGTAAGCAGATGAGGTAACCTTTTACTCCCTTTTTCCCCAGACTGTTGAGCTTTCTTTTTGCCTTACTGATTTGTTCCGAAGAAAAATTAGTTGCCACGATATCACCGTCACTGTCCAGGACGAGTGCCGGTTTTTGACCTGGCGGCGTGGTCTCTACTCTGGTCAGCAATTTTAGTATGATAAGCGGGAAGGCGTACTCCGCTTTGTAAATAGGAACGGACACCTCGATATCCTGTTTCCTGTAATAAGGTAACCTCTCCAGCACTCTGGATGAAGTCGGTGCCGTACTCTTGCGGATTCCGCCTGTTTTTTCTGAGAGGAGTCCCCTGTGTTTTATCTCTCCCAGCTTGAAAATCTCTTTCGGATACTTTTTAAGCACATCGGGGATTACCGCACTTCTAAGGGCGTGTTCCATTATGCGCTCAAGTGCCCAGATTTCCTTTTCCCCTATTTCAACATACAGGGGGGTGAAACTGCTTTTTCCGTTGTCCCAGTAAACGGTGGCATACTGTACCGGAGATGCCTCCATCTGCTCGGCTTCTTTCTTGATGCGCTGGTAGGTTGACCTTCCCAGAAGTTGAGTGAACAGGTTCCCTTCGGTATCGCAGGATAATATCCGTACCTTGTTTTTTGGCCAGCGTTCATTACCCAGCCGTACCGGCATGAGCAGGAGCGAATGGCTGGCGCGATTACGATTAAACAACATCACTGTATAAAACCCGTATTTTATTCAGGGTAATACTCCGTATTATGTCTTATATTGTATTATACATCATTATACATCCTGCCGGGTGTTATTGTGCAAGTAGACCGTACAAATCAGTGGGGAGGGTTTTCTAACAGAAACCTTATTGCCTGTTGAGATTGCTTCGCCCCGATGAAATCGGGGCGAAGCAATGACAGTTGCATCAATCATAACCGAATAGAACCAATTGTTGCTGCGATTCAGTCCTGATGATACAATCGGTGGTAATTGGCATTGGCTGCTTTCTTGCCCGGCACGAAAACGCTACTGCAAAGGTTGATATTCCATATCTTATGGTTTCCTTGAAGAAAATGCTGCCCTCGAACGAAAGCAGCGACGCGGAACCTCATCTGAGGTCGTATCGCTGGTTGATTCTGGCTGTTGTCTGGCTTCTGTACGCCGCTTTCGGCTTGAGCTCAAGGTCAATCCCGCCGGTGGTGACCCCGATGCTCAGGGACCTGAATATGTCCTACGGGGAGATGGGGTTTATACTGGGCACCTGGCAGCTTGTCTACATACCGGTCGCCGTTTTTGCCGGCGTTGCAATCGATAGGTGGGGAATACGCCGCTCCCTTTTCGTGGGGGCTATAATTATGGCGTTATCGGTGGGACTGCGCTATCTGGCTACCGGCTTCGTAACCCTGCTGCCGATGGTGGCGCTATGCGGCATCGGGGCTCCCCTGATATCCATAGGCGCGCCCAAAACGGTCTCCGAGTGGTTCAAAGGCAGTGACCGCGCCTTGGCGGTGGGTATTTATACCACAGCGCCTGGCTTGGGAGGCTTTTTCGCCATCGCCGCTACCAACAGCATTGTTATGCCGCTTACCGGCTATAGCTGGAGGCTTACTTTTCTGGGCTACAGTCTGCTGGTGCTGGCGTTTGCCTTTGTGTGGGGCTTTTTTGCCCGGGATATCGAGAAAACGGA
>CAZOUZ010000038.1:0-12089 GCA_964583115.1 uncultured Dehalococcoidales bacterium | reverse complement strand
AGGGTTTACTTCATCCCTCGACCTCACGGTCGGGGTATTGCGTTTGTACAATAAAACGCCCCACCCCCCTTTACCAATAACACAAGTCGGGTTATAATAGTCTGGCGTGCTCGATTCTTCTTAACGGAGGTATAACTTGGTTGCTTTATTGGTAACTTCCCTTGAGAAAGGGAGCGGTAAGACTGCGATTTGCGCCGGTCTGGGTAAGCACCTGCAAAATGCGGGTAAAAAAGTGGGTTACTTCAAACCGGTTATCGGTGACGGCGGAAAATCAGCCGGTGCCGATAGTGATGCCGAGTTTATGAAAAATGTCCTTTCTCTAGATGAGGCGGTAGGCATTCTCTCTCCGGCGTTAAGCGGCAAGGGCAATCTTGCCGGCAGTGCCAGGGAAGCTTTTGCAAAAATTTCTCAGGGTAAAGACGTTGTAATTGTGGAAGGCGCCTCCGGACAACCTAAGACTGCCGGTGACATAGTAAAAGCGCTGGATGCCAGGGTGCTTGTTGTCGAGGCTTATGCTGATAAGACGCCAAAAGACGTAAAAAGTTACCGCGATTTCGGTAAAGCGCTGCTGGGCGTAGTCCTGAATAAGGTGCCGGAAAGAAGGATGGAACAGGCACGCAGTGAGGCGGGAGTAAATATTCTGGGAGTGCTGCCCGAAGACAGGGTCCTTTTTGCCCTGACGATAGGTGAGCTTGCCGGGCGCATTCAGGGTGAGGTATTGCGGGGCGCCGAGCAATCGGCGGAGCTTGTGGAGAACATTATGCTGGGAGCACTGGCTGTTGACCACGGTCCGGACTATTTCGGGCGCAAGGCGAACAAAATGGTGGTGCTGAAGAGCGACCGCCCGGATATGCAGATGGCAGCCATGGAGACCTCGACCAGGTGTCTCGTTATCACCGGTGATACCCCGCTGAAGTCGGTGGTCCTGGAACGGGCGGAAGAGAAGGATATGCCGATTATTCTGGTAAAAGATAACAGCGCCACCGTTGTGGAGAATATCGAGGGCGCTCTTGGCGGAGGCAAGCTCAGCCAGGAGAAAAAGCTGCCGAGGATTGTTGAGGTTATCGGGCAGCACCTCGATTTACAGGTGCTTAATAAAGGACTGGGCCTGGCCGGCTGAGCGCTGAAGCCGGGAGAATTGATTCAGGTGGGAGTGGAGCATTGCTCCGCTCCCTTCTTTATATTCCTCGTTCTCCATTCCTAAATACCTCTGAACCACACTAACCAGTCAGGCAAAGCTTATTACCGGTAGCCAGCCGCTATATATCTACAGCAGCTAGAATAGAAACCGCTCCTCTGTCGAGACCTAGATTCTTGCCTAGTCATGTTTCTGTTATAGTGAGAGTTATGTCAACTACTACTCTGGTGATTGCCTGCGAAACGAACCCTTGGTTGCCTTGCATAATTGCACAAGGATAAGCATAAAGGGTACCTCGGTAAGGACGCCGACAACCGTCGCCAGGGCAGCCCCGGAGGTTACTCCGAAGAGGGTGGTGGCTACGGCTATCGCCACCTCGAAGTGGTTGCTGCCGGCGATAATCGCTGCTGGGGAAGCATCTTCATATTTCAATCCCATTATCCTAGCGGCAAAATAGGTAACGCCGAATACAACAAGTATGTTGACCAGTATTCCAATGGCTATTATGCCGATAATTGCCGGCAGCTCGATAATCAGATAGCCCTGGTAGGTGAAAAGCACTACCAGCGTTACCAGGAGGGCAATGATTGATACTTTACCCAGTACGGGAACAAGTCTGGTATTAAACCACTCCCTGCCCTTTCGCCCGATTACCTGTCTCCTAGTGAAGTAGCCGGTGATTAGCGGAGTACAGATATAGATAGCTACCGATAAGGCTATCGTCTGCCAGGGCACCTGTATTCCCGAAATACCCAGTAATAGCACGGCTAGCGGAGCGTAGAGTACCACCATGGTCAGCGAGTTTATCGCTGTCATGACCAGGGTGTGGCCCATATTACCCCGTGCCAGGTAGCTCCAGACAAGGACCATAGCAGTACAGGGTGCTATGCCAAGGAGTATCAGTCCGGCACGGTAGTCCTGGACTTGCTCAGGGGTCAGGAATCGACCAAAAACAAGGCTGAGGAAAAACCAGGCGAATAGCGCCATGGTGAACGGTTTAACCACCCAGTTGGCGAAAAGGGTTAGCATTATCGGCTTCGGGCTGAGGGCAGCCCGCTTAATCTCTTCGAAGCTTATCTGCACCATTATCGGGTATATCATGGCAAACAGACAAATGGCGATAGGAATGGAAACGCTGGCAATCTCCAGCTTGGCAAGAAAGTCGGAAACCTGCGGGAAAATTCTACCCAGCAGCGTACCGACGGCGATGCATAGTGCTACCCAGACCGTCAGGTACTTTTCCCAGATACCAAGCCTTCTCTCTTCTTCCAATTTATCCTCCCTGTTTACGTTCAGCACAGCCTGGCCCCACTCTTACGGCGGTCTTCAATCTTTCCCTGTCTCTATCCAGTATCTCACTGCTGAGTGGTGAGATTTTAAGTAAATTTACCAGCGATACGACAAAACGGTTTTCCGTATCCCAGTCTATAGAATAAAGCATCCAGGTTCCGTCCCGCTTTGCTTTCAGGAATCCGGCGTCCTGGATAATGCCGAGGTTCCGGGAAGCCCTGGACTGGGATATATCCAGGGCTTGCATTACTTCACAGACGCAGCACTCTCTCTCCAGCAGAATATTCGTGATTCTGAGTCTAGTCTCATCGGAAAGTGCCTTCATTACCTTTATTAGTCCCTGCATTGTCGCTCCATTATATATTCATATATGTGCATACCTGCATATATTATAATATCGTCCAGCGTTGAAAGTCAATAGTTCGTGTTTCCTGAATACCTCCCTTTCAACCAAACGTGGGTAAGTGCTATAATAGATATAGATGGATATCCTTTCTGAGCTTAATCCGGCGCAAAGAGAGGCGGTAGAGGCGGTTAACGGACCGGTGCTGATTCTGGCCGGTCCCGGCAGTGGCAAGACAAGGGTCATCACCAACCGTGTAGCCTACCTGATTAAAGTCTGCGGGGTCAGTCCCCGCAGCATCATGGCAGTTACCTTCACCAACAAGGCTGCCAAGGAGATGAAGGAAAGGCTCCAGCAGCTTGTCAGCGGTGCCGTTCAGGACCTGACCGTTGGGACTTTTCATGCCATCTGCGCCCGTATCCTGCGCCGGGACGGTAAAGCCCTGGGGCTGGACTCCCAGTTTGTAATCTATGACCGGGACGACCAGCTAAGCCTGGTGAAGCGCGGTCTTCAGGAGATAAACCTCGACCCCAAGCAGTACGCCCCTTCGGCGATAATCTCGGCTATCTCGGCGGCAAAGAGCCGTTTGCATACCCCGGCCGATTATGCGCAGCATGGCCACAGCTATTTCGAGGAGGTCGTCGGGCGGGTCTACGAGCGCTACCAGCAACTGCTGGATGAAAGTAAAGCTCTCGACTTCGATGATTTGCTGATGAAGGCAGTGCATCTCTTCGAGAAAAGCCCCGAGGTCCTGTCCCGCTACCAGTCGAGGTATGTTCACCTGCTGGTGGACGAGTTCCAGGATACGAACACGGTCCAGTACCGTCTGGTAAAGTACCTGGGGGGCAAGTACCGCAATATCTGTGTCGTCGGCGACCCCGACCAGTCGATTTATTCCTGGCGCTTTGCCGACCTGCGTAACATCCTCAGCTTTGAGAATGATTATCCCGAAGCCAGGGTGGTGATACTCAAGGAGAACTACCGCTCGACGAAAAATATCCTGGAGACAGCCTCGAATATAATCTCGGCAAACCGGCAGCGCAAACCGAAAGACCTCTGGACGCAGAATGAAGAAGGCGAGCCGATTACCGTTACCGAGACCTATACCGAGCAGGAAGAAGCCCAGTTTGTCGTCAGTGAGGTGGAGCGCCTGGTGGAGCGGGGAGAATTCAGCCTCGGCGACTGCGCCGTAATGTACCGCACCAATGCCCAGTCGAGGGCACTCGAGGAAGCCTTTATCCGCTACGGGACGCCCTACAAGCTGGTGGCAGGCACCCGGTTCTACGAGAGACGGGAGGTTAAGGATATAATCGCCTATCTCAGGTTTATTCAGAACCCGAATGACAGCATCAGCCTGATGAGGATAATCAACGTCCCCCAGCGCGGTATCGGCCAGCAGACTCAGCTCAGGCTGTCCGACTGGGCGAAATCGAACGGAGTTTCTCAGTATGAAGCCCTGAAGCTTATGACTGCCGATAACACTGAAGGACAGACGTCCCAACCTCCTTTCAGTGCCCATATCCGGCGGGTGCTGGGCGCTTTTCTCACCCTCGTGGAAGAGTTTATCGTCCGCAGTAAGGAGTTGAACCTGGGCGACCTGTTCGACCTCGTCGTGGAGCGTTCGGGCTACAAGCAGTATATCTCGGGCATGGCGGATAGAGAGGAGCGCTGGGACAACGTCCTTGAGCTGCGCACCGTGGCTCGGGACTATGTCAACCTATCACCTGCCGAAAGTCTGACCACCTTCCTCGAGGGGGTAACGCTGGTGTCCGATGTTGACGGGCTCGATGAGAGTATCCCGGCGGTTACCCTGATTACCCTGCACCAGGCGAAAGGACTGGAATTTCCGGTCGTCTTTATCGTCGGTATGGAGGACGGCATCCTTCCCCATTTCAGGTCTTTTGACGACCCCGAGCAGATGGAGGAGGAGAGGCGACTTTGCTACGTCGGCGTTACCAGGGCAAAGCAGAAGGTCTACCTCGTCCGCGCCTTCCGCCGCAACCTGATGGGGCGCAGTATGGTCAGTGAGCCTTCGCGTTTCCTGGGCGATATCCCCCGGCACCTGATTTCGGGCAGTGAGTGGAAAGGCGGAGGAGAAAGTCAGATAACGCCTTCCATATATTCTTGGAACAAACCCCCGGTTGCCAGCTTCCCTGCCCTGGAGCTGAAAGCCGGCGACCATGTCCACCACGCCGAGTTCGGCAGCGGAGTGGTGGTGAGCTACCAGTCGGTAAAAGACGATGCCGAGGTGGTGATCGCCTTCAACGGCAGCGTAAAAAAACTCCTTCTCAGCTTCGCCAACCTTGAGAAGGCGGAATAATTTTCCTTAAACCTATTGACATCTTACACGGAAACGTGTAGTATTAGGCCAATGGACATTTTCGAGCTTTTGGCCTACAATAAGTCAAACGAGGGTGATAATATGGCTTTTGAACCGACTGATTCGCTTTTCCAGATACTCGTTGGCGATTGTTTACAACAGCTTGGAGATGGAGCAATATACAATATATCCATGTCATTTGTTGACCCTCCATTTCGTCAGGGGAAAAGCTATAGGTTGTTTAATGATGACCAGCCAGAGAAGCTGTACTGGGATTGGATGAGGGACGTGTTACTGGGTGTAAATAGTGTGACGGTAGATGGTGGTGGGGTTTATTTTATGCAAAGAGAAAAGAACACTGAGCAGGTGCTTCGAGTTTTAAGAGACGCTGGCTGGACTTATCAGAACCTTATTGTCTGGAAAAAGAAAACGTCCGCCGTGCCGTGTGAGTTTCGTTTTGCCAAACAGTACCAGATAATAGTCTTTGCCACTAAGGGCCCTAAACCGAGGACTTTTAACAAGTTACGTGTTGATTTGCCGTTGGCTCCGGGGCACAAATATGCCAGGACCAACGGAGTATATTTAACCGATGTTTGGGATGATATCAGGGAATTGACCTCTGGCTACTTCGCGGGCAATGAGGCAATTCGAGAGCTGAACGGTGATAGAGCACATGTACAGCAATCACCAGTAGCGCTATTGCATAGGATTATACTTTCGTCATCGATGCCAGGAGACATTATACTTGATCCCTTCGCTGGAACGGGAACGACGCTTGTCGTTGCTGAACAACTGCGACGGCAATCGATAGGCATTGAAATCGACTCAAAGAACGTAGCTATTATCAAGCAACGACTGGAGCAAATGAGACAGGCAGATGATGTTACCAAACTCCGTGACTATTATAGATTTACCAGCGATTTATCGTCCATATGGCCAGTTACAGTGCAGTTAGGCAAACGGAGACAGACGGTAGATGTTTGAGTTCACAGATGTTGTGGATTTTTACCAATCGCTAATTAGTAACCTGAAAAAAGGTACTATTACCTTAAACTCACCTCTGGATAGAATAGTACTTGGGGTATCTTTGGAGCAGCTGGCATATGTAGATAACCGTAAGGAAGCATGGAATAAAGGTTACGATTTCTGGAAGGGCATTGATATTGCTTCGTTGTCCGGTAAAGTCATAGGAAAGAATCAACTCTATTCCGAATCTCAGAAGTTCCCCGACTTTGTGTTCAAAGTCAAAGAATACGATGGACAACTGGCCTGCGGTAGCCTTCTTGAAACGAAAGACACTAGCGGTGGTAGCATATCATCGTTCAATTCTACGATTCCAACTGGAACAAAAAGTATGGAAGAAGTGGATACAATCAATAATGGTGAAATAGTGTCGAGAATTGCTTCTATAAAGGATGGCGAATTAGCTAAGAATCCTGATTATCGTACATACCAGCGAAGGTGTTTTTATCTCATAAGAACCCACAAGGGAAGTGATAAGGCAAGGACATCCTTGGTAGATGGTTCGTTTTTTGAGACTGTTCCGAAGAATTATCTGATTTCCCAAATGTTTATCAATATTGTGGAAAAACATCATGTTAAGAAAAAGCTGGACATTTCGGCAGCGAAGTTTAACGAAATGAAGAAATTACTAATTCAGGTCACTGACCAAACAATTATCGCAAGCTCACAATCTATAGATAAGGCGTCAGTCAAACCAAGATTAAGAATAATGGCTGAAGTTAATCCCGAAGGGAATCCTCACAGTCAACATTATCCTAGGATTAAAGAGAAGACAATTAATCTCATTTTGCCAGAGAAGCTACTTACAGAGGAACTGCAGACTCACTTACTGGGGAGTATACCTGAACTCTCGCAATTTACATTACAGCATAAGCGCAACGGGAAATACGTAGTATTTGGGTACAAAGCGGGTTAGGATTAAAAAGGCATTTCCATGCCGATTAAGATTTTAGACCAGGCAGTAGTATCGCGGATTGCCGCCGGTGAGGTGGTGGAGAGGCCTGCCTCGGTGGTGAAGGAGCTCGTCGAGAACTCACTGGACGCCGGCTCGAGTCAGATTTCCATCGAAGTAAAGGATGGCGGGGTTAGCCTGGTCCGGGTTACCGATAACGGCAGCGGCATCAAGCCCGGGGAACTGGAGCTTGCCTTTCAGAGATACGCCACCAGCAAGATAGCCCGGCTCAGCGACCTGGAGTCGATTACCAGCCTAGGCTTTCGCGGTGAGGCGCTGCCCAGCATTGCCGCCGTGTCGGAGGTTGAGGTGGTCGCCTGCGCTACCAACAATCCGTCGGGCAACTATCTCAGCCTGAAGGAAGGGGTCGGGGTCGACCGGGGAAGGCGGGGTCGCGCCCGGGGGACAACGATTTCCGTACGGAACCTGCTCCGCAACGTCCCGGCCAGGCTGAAATTTTTGAAGTCGGCAACCACTGAAAACAGCCATATCGCCAATATCGTAACCCAGTATGCCCTCGCTTATCCGGAAGTCAGGTTCTCCCTCTCAATCGACGGGCGGAAGGCGCTGAGGACTCCGGGCAGCGGGCAGCTTATGGACAGCATAGTCGAGGTCTACGGAGCGGAGACGGCCCGGGATATGCTGCAACTCGGCGGCGGGGACAAAAAGTGGGAAGGCGGCACGACTTCCGCATCCGTCCGGGTGACGGGTATGGTCGGCTCTCCGACCATCAGCCGTTCGAACCGGAATTACCTCAGTTTCTTTGTCAACCGCCGCTGGATAAACAGTCGGCTGCTTGCCTGGGCGGTGGAGGAGGCGTACCACGGACTGCTGATGCAGGGAAAACACCCGGTGGCGGTGATAAATATAGAGATATCTCCTGAAGAGGTGGACGTGAACGTCCACCCGACCAAGACCGAGGTGAAATTCCGGGACGAGCGGTCTGTCTTCGGCGCCGTGCAGAAGGCGGTGCGGCGCGCCCTGGTGGAACTGGCACCGGTGCCCGGTATCGAGGAGGTAGCTACCGCCTACGGAGCGCCGGGGCAGTCGGGCCGGACGTTATGGACTTCTCCCCCGACTGATTTTACTCCGGCTGCCAGCCCGCCGGCGGCGACCCAGCCGACGCCGGTGATGTCTTTGCCCGCCCTGCGACTTCTCGGGCAGCTTTCCGGCAGCTACATCGTCGCCGAGGGTCCCGAAGGACTCTACCTTATCGACCAGCATGCCGCCCACGAACGCATCGTTTTTGAGAAGGTTCTAAAGCAGAGCTCACAGCGGGAGGTCGAGGTCCAGGGATTGCTCGAGCCATCCACCCTTGAGGTCTCGCCGGGACAGGACGAGGTCTTGAAAACTCACTATCAGGGACTTTCCGAGTTCGGTTTTTCCCTGGAGCCTTTCGGCGACAGGACTTACCTGGTCAGGGCGGTGCCAGCTCTGCTTCACAGCAGAGACTGGGCAGCGACTTTAAGGGAGCTGCTCGACTCCCTTCTGGCAGAGAGGAACAGCGACTGGCGGGAAAAGCTGGCGGTGTCAATTTCCTGCCACAGCGCTATCAGGGCCGGACAGGTGCTTACCGACGACGAGATGCGTGAGCTGCTGCGGCGGCTTGAGCAGACGGACATTCCCAATACCTGTCCCCACGGCAGGCCGACCATCATCCGCCTCAGCACCGCTCAGCTTGAGAAGGAATTCCACCGGACTTAAAAGCCGTTGAGCGGGCAAATCGCCCGGATTATAGGGCCTTTCCCGGTCCATCCGGTTTGGCGGTCAGTCTTTCTTCTTCAGGAGTGCCTTGATGCTGCTTACCTTGCCCACGCCCTTCAGGGAGCTGGCTATCCCCAGCAACAGGTTGGTGATGATTTCTACGGGGAAGGGGCTCAAAGAGACCAGCTTATCGTTTACGTAGAGTGAGAGGCGGTCGCCCCGGGGTTTTATAAAATCGTCCTCAATGAAGTCCGCCAGCCCCCGGGTGTCCTCAATGGAGAACTGCCTGGTTTCGGTTTCGAGGGGTTCGTCGGTGGCTATGGCGATGAGGTTTTTCAGGTTTTCGATGGGCGGGCCGGTCTCCTTGCGGTGGACCTCTATTTTGGGAGTATCGCTCTGCTTGAAGCCTTCGACGATGATAATATCGAAGTCCTCTCCCAGCAGCCGGACTATTTCATCGAGGACTGTTTCCGAATTGACCGGCTTTATCAGCATTATCCTATCATGGGAGCCGACCACCGCCGCGTCGCTTCCCGCCTGGAGGTGACGCCAGCTGTCCTTGCCCGGCTCGTCGAAGGTCGCTTCCTGCGGGGTGTGTTTAACGGTGGCTATCCGGTAGTCCCTCGATTTCAGCTCCCGGACGAGCTTTTCTACCAGGGTTGTCTTACCCGAGTTCGAATGACCGACGATTGAAACGATGGCTGGCATTTTTATGCTCCTTTTCTGACTCCTGGTCTTTCGGAATTATTGATTGACAATAAAATCTCTTCCCTATCCTCTAGCGCCGAATATCCGGCTGCCGAGCCTCACCATATTGGCGCCCTCCTCGATGGCAATACGGTAGGAATTTGTCATTCCCATCGAGAGGCGCTTCATCTCGACGCCGGGTATGTTAAGCTGTTTTATTTTTTGAAATATTTTTCTGGTCTCGATGAAATAAGGTCTCGAATCTTCGGGATTACCGAAGCGGGGTCCCATTGTCATCAGCCCCGTTACCCTGATGTTCGGCAGCGTGGAAATTTCTCTGATTAGCTGCTCGGCATCCTCCGGCAGGACGCCCGATTTCTGCTCTTCCCGTCCGCTGTTAATCTCGATTAACACCGGCATTACCTTGCTGATTTGACCGCACCTTTTATCGATTTCTCTTGCCAGTCCGGCGGAATCTACCGTCTCAATCATGTCGAATACCGCCACTGCTTTCTTGACCTTGTTCTTCTGGAGGTGTCCGATTAAGTGCCATTCCGCCCTGTCGCCTGCTGCCTGGTGTGCCCTTTCCGCTTCCTGGACGTAGTTTTCCCCGATTATCTTGACTCCGGCATCGATTGCTTCGAGGACTTCTTCCGGCTGCCTTGTCTTAGCGGCGGCTACCAGCCGGACTCCCTCCGGCAGTTCGCTTGATATCTGGCTGATGTTCTCTTTAATCATCTCAATAGCACCAAAGGCGAAAAGGATAATGCTCTTATAAAAGATTCTATCAATAATCGGAGAAGTTTTCCATCACGGGGAACTATAGAGGGGGTTTAATTTCCTTCAATACGTGCATCAGATATCAAAGAGGGGCGAATCCTCCTGATTACACGGCGTCAAAAAGGGACGAAGCCACTTCGAATAAAAAATGGCTTCACCTAAGAGGAGTGAAATCCTGACCAGTAATTACAGGGGTGTTTAAGAGGGACGCAGCCCCTCCGAATAAAAAAAGGGGAGTTTAAGAGGGGCGCAGCCCCTCTTAAGTTACATTAAGGGCGGCGGGTGGGAATAGATAAATATAGGGGGATAGGGTTTATATAAACAAGCAACTTTACCATTTAAGCCTTGTCCACGTGAAAAAGAGAGTTCAAACTGGCATCCCCTTGACTAGTCTACCCTGAATGTATGAAAATGGGGGTGCTTGATAAAGCGGATAGAAGAAATAGCCGTTATCAACGTCGGGGCGTAGCGCAGCCAGGTAGCGCACCTGAATGGGGTTCAGGTGGTCGGAGGTTCAAATCCTCTCGCCCCGACCAGCAATTTAGCCTCAAAAATCGACCCCGGTACCGACCTCGTCCCGGTAAAACCGGGCACTGTTCACAAAAGTGTTCACAAATTTGTGAACACTTTTGCTACTAAAATTCCGGCTCAGGAACTCTTCCACCAACTCACCCTGCTACAGCAGCGCCAGGGACTGTCAAACAGGGCCCTGGCACGAAAACTAGGCATTAATTATCCTTAGGATCCGAAACTTGTTTGGATACTAACGGGGGCAAGCCCAATACCGGTAATCCTAACTTGAAGAGTGGTAACCTTTGTGGGGGCAGGACATTCTGAACTATTGATTTTACACCCAATGTCACTTAACTAAATACGGGTTTTAGGTTATAGTATAATAAATTAAACCTATTATCGGACAATACTTTGAGGGAGCAATGCCGCAAAAGATTACCGTAATCCTCGGAACCAGACCCGAAATCACAAAAATGGCGCCAATCATAAGAGAACTGGAAAAAAGAGTGGCTGATTACTTCATTCTACATACAGGTCAGCACTACTCATATAACCTCGATAGAGTATTCTTTGAACAATTAAAGCTTCCTCAGGCAAAGTACAATATAGCAGCCGGCTCAGGCTCTCAGGCAAACCAAACAGCAGATGCGCTGGTCGGCATAGAAAGTGTCTTACTGGAAGAAAAGCCCGGTATCGTACTGGTCGAGGGTGATACCAACTCCGTCCTCGCCGGCGCTCTGGCAGCCGCCAAGCTCCACATAAAAGTCGGACATGTCGAGGCTGGCTTACGAAGCTATGATAGAAATATGCCCGAGGAAATTAACCGGATTCTAACCGACCACTCCTCCGATTATCTATTCGCCCCCACCGAGAAAGCCAGGACAATCCTGCTGGGTGAAGGCATTCCTGAGGAAAAAATATTTGTCACCGGCAATACAATCGTTGACGCCGTCCACCAGAACCTGGAGTTATCCGGGGAGCAAAGCAATACCCTTGAAACCCTGCACTTAACGCCCGGGAAATACTTCCTGACAACCCTTCACCGCCAGGAAAACGTGGATAATCAGGCACGGTTTGCCTCGATTCTGGAGGGCTTAAATAAAGTAGCCGCAAATTTTAATCTACCGGTAGTTTATCCGGTCCATCCCCACTCACGAAAAAGAATGGACGAATTTAACCTGAAAACACCGAATCTTACCCTGATTGAGCCTGCGGACTTTTTCAGCTTCCTTCAGCTTGAAAGCAACGCCCGGCTTATCCTCACCGACTCCGGAGGTGTTCAGGAGGAGGCATGTATTCTCGGCATTCCCTGTGTTACACTGAGAGATAATACAGAAAG
>CAZOUZ010000037.1:0-12427 GCA_964583115.1 uncultured Dehalococcoidales bacterium | reverse complement strand
CTCTTTACCATATAGTCCGCCTGCAAGCTGTAACCAAACTCGGAGCGGTAGTACTCCCTTGCTCCTACCCCGCTCAATACCACCATTCGCTGCGCCTGAAACTCTTCCCCGGCAATCCTCTCCGCCTCCGCCAGCAGCGCCCTGCCGAGACCCTTATGCTGGACCGCCTCCGGGGTCTGCTGTTTCAGAGGGACCTCGGGGCCATAGATATGCAGCTCTCTTATCAGGGCCGGGTTTCCACCGGCCGCCAGTCCCGGCTTGCCGGCAGGTCCGGATTGAATTCTCATCCGCAACAGACCGAACAGCGTCTCGCTTTCATCCTCAAAGGAGAGGAAGACCTCCCTACCTCCCGAAGCTTCATAATCGAGCCTCACCAGACGGGGCTCGCCCGTTTCCCAGCCGGCGCGGGCGCGATGCCCGTATTCCCGGCAGCGGATACACCTGCACTCAGTCCCGAGCCGCTTCATCCGCTCTCTCACCACGTTCCTCAGCGAGTCCTTTAACCCGCCGACGATATATTCCGAGGGGATATCGCGCAGTACCCGGGAGATTCTGACATACCCCGGCACCAGAGCCTTTATATCAGCCACCAGAGCGGTCATCGTATCCTTTGAATAGGGTTGATAAATTCCGTCCCGGTACCACTTTTCAAGCTCGGTGCCCTCGACCACCATCGTCGGATAAAGCTTCAGACCGTCCGGTCTGAAGCGGGCATCGCTGAAAAGCTGCCCGGACATTTCCAGGTCTCTTTCAGGGGTCGAGCCGGGCAGCCCCGGCATCCAGTGGTAGTGCACCTTAAAAGCGTGCTCCCTGAGCAACCTGGTGGCTTTAACCACTGCTTCTACCGTATGACCTCTCCTGACCAGACGGTAGACTTCATCATCCAGGGTCTGGACTCCAAGCTCTACCCTGGTAGCGCCGAATTCAAGCATCCTGTCCACCTGTTCCTGTCCGCACCAGTCGGGCCTGGTCTCTATACACAGCCCGGTGCAGCGGTGACCGGCGGTCTCGTTAAGCCGCTTGGCTTCTTCCAGGGTAGCCGACTCTTCACCATTCAGGGCATCGAAGCAGTCCTTGATAAACCGGTACTGATAGTCAACGGGGCTGGCTAAAAAGGTGCCTCCCATCACTATCAGCTCTATCTTATCAGTGGGATGCCCCATATCGGAAAAAATTCTCAGCCTCAGCTTTACCTGCTCCCCGCCATGATAGTCGCACTGTCTTGCCCGCAGTACCGCCGGCGAGGTGGGTGTGTAGCTCTGGGGTATATTCGCATAGGTGGGGCAGTAAACGCACTGTCCCGGGCAGCCCGATGGCAGGGTCATAACCGCCACCGGGGTAACTCCTGATATTGTCCTGGTAAATTTCTTCATAGTATACTCACTTCAGAGGACATACACAGTTTAACAAATTTCAGCGGCAGAGAGAAATACAGGTGTCCAGAGATATATTCGACAAGATAGCGCCGGGCTGGTACAACTTCAGGCACTGGTCCATATTCGGCAGCGAGCTAGAGGCTCTGGCAAAACGCTGGCAGAAGGGCAGGCTGCTCAACGTCGGCTGCGCCCACGGCCCCGATTTCCTGCCCTTCAGAAATAACTTCGACCTGTACGGGGTCGACTTTTCCACCGAGATGCTGAGCATGGCCGGCAAATACTCGCAGAAATTCGAGTTTCCCGTGAACCTGTTCCTTGCCGACGTCTGCTACTTACCCTTTGCCGATGAGACATTCGACCGGGCAATCTCCGTAGCCACCTATCACCATGTCCGGGGCAGGGAAAAAAGACGGCTGGCATTAGACGAACTGAGACGGGTGCTGAAACCGGGCGCCGAAGCCTTTATCACCGTCTGGAACCGCTGGCAGCCCCGGTTCTGGTTCAGCGGCAAAGAAGCCGCCGTGCCCTGGAGGGTAAAAGACCTCACTCTCTACCGCTACTACCACCTTTTCTCCTATCCGGAGCTTGAAAAACTGGTAAAGCAGGCGGGTTTTCAGGTAATTAAGTCCTTTCCCGAAAACCCATACTCCTTCCCTATCAAATTCTTCTCAAGAAATATCTGCCTGCTGGTGAGGAAGAATTAGAAAGAAGAGAAGGGGAAATACTTCTTTAAGAGAGACAGCGTCCCTCTCACGCTCTATTAACAATTCGGAGAGGGGCGTCTAAGAGGGGCTTCGCCCCTCTCTAAAACTCTTCCCACCCTTCCTCTGAAGAAGCGGGAAATAAAACGGAGTGTTTAAGAAGGAACCTGCTCAAATACAGCCAAAAGGGAGTTTAAGAGGGGGTGACGCTAAAGTGCCACCCCCTCCTCTGTCTAATTCCCCCTTTCCTTTGATAAATAACGGGGCGTCTAAGAGGGGCTTCGCCCCTCTTCACAAAAATTCTTCCCCCTTCCCCTTGCCAAGGGGAAGGGGGATTAAGGGGGATAGGGTTTAATAAAACCCTTATACTTATATATATAAGGTACCTTGACAGCACCGACCTCCATAACTATGATAAGCAAAATAACCGGATTTATTATAATAATAAGGAGGACATCATGCCGTTAGTTACCGTTGAGATGTGGGAAGGACGCACCGTCGAGCAAAAGAAGCAGCTTGCCGAGGGCATAACCTCGGTTATAGCGGAAAAGCTTGATGTCGCTCCGGAGCATGTCACCATTCTCCTCAGGGATGTCTCCAAGCACAACTGGGCAATCGGAGGCAAACTCGCTTCAGGGTAGCGCCGGGTTGATAAATACCCCTCGATATGTGGTATCCTTAGACAGGATGTAATTAAGCCTCTCATAAGCGAGGTTAGGAGAAACTTATGGACTTTGGGGATATTTCAGACAACCTGCCGATTATCATTTCGATAGTCATGCTTATCCTGTTGCAGTTCTTCCTCAGGCGAAAGCGCTCACCGGAAGCAACCAACCTGGGAATGGTGCAGGGTCTGCTTTCCGAAGTCAGGCTGAATCTCAGGCTTACCGATATTTTCACCTACAGTAAGCCGGGCAGAAAATTCATGACCACCAGCTGGACACTGTACCAGAACAAACTCGATTTTCTGGACCAGTCACTCAGGGGGACGATATCCGATACGTTTCTGATGATTGAAGAATATAACCTCCAGATAGCCTCTGCCAAAAAATACAAGTCAACCAGCTACCTTGCCGCCATGGATATGGACAGGCTGAAAGATTTACTTACCGGTACTGAAGAGGGACTTGAGAAGTGGCTATCATCACATTCAGAGATGGAAGATGCCACTCCTAAAACACCCGGTATATTCGGTGGTTTCACCGGAAGAGGCTGAGATATCCCACCTTCTTGCTGTCAGGTTAGCAACCCAGTGAGCGGTGGCTACCTGTACAATACCCAGGATTATCGCCTGCCTGGCCGGACCGGACAGCTACCGGCAGACCGATAGCTAGCGGCGGACTTTAGGCAGGGATACGCCGAGCTTTTTGGCGAGGGCTTTCTTTAGCTCGCCAAGCTGCGCCTTATAGGAAACCGAGGCAATATTTTCTGTGGTCATCACTACAGCGTCTTCCCGGTTATCCGTATAGTACCCCTTCCTTATGCCTGCTTTGGTAAAACCGTACCTGGAATAGAGACGCTGAGCGCCGGTGTTGCTAATACGGACCTCCAGGGTAACAATGCGGGCTTTTAACCCCTTTGCCATATCTATAACGGATACCATCAAGAGCTCTCCGATACTCTGCCGGCGGTAGCTTTCCCTCACCGCAATACTTGTAATATGGGCTTCATCTGACATAATCCAGAAACCGACAAAGCCGACGATATAGTGCCCGGTTGATGAAGACTGCCCGTCACCGGAAGAGTGGCCGCCACCGAACAACCTCCTCAATCTGGATAGCACTCCGGTGAAGCCATTCCCTGAAATATTTTTTTCGCCGGTCTGCTCAACCGGTTTTTCTTCATCGCAGACTACCATATAGTGGGCCAGCCGGTTCCGCATTTCATGCCTGTAGTTAGCCGGCGGCCACTGGGTAGGGAAGGCTTCACGGTCAATGGCGGTAACCTGGTCAACATCTTCCTGGCGCATCTCGCGCACATAACAAAGCAATCTTTCACTCCCTCTCAGACGCCTCCGGTAATGCCGGCTCATCTCCGTCTGGATAAGGCATTCGTTTCGGAATTATTTTAACACATTCTGCTTATCATAAGTGAAATATGTTATCTGTCATGTTCGGCAATCTCATTAATATTGATTTAAGGAACCTCACCCCCTGTATCCCCCTCTCCTCTATAAGGAGAGGGGGACTATTCTTATTACGAGAGGGACGGAGTCCCTCTCTAACTCCCTGTTCCGGTGACTCTGCCCATTTTACTCTCATAAGATTACAGTGCTATCTTTTTGCCGGTTCATTCGTTATACTATTTAGCACAGGGTAACGCCTGATTACAGCTAGACGAAGGAACACAGCGGGACTGAGGTCTGGCCAGCGGGAGTTGTCAGGTGCAAGATGAGGAAAACCTCGTCCAGCGAGCCAAACAAAAAGACAAGAAGGCTTTTGCGGAGTTATACGAGGCTTACTTTGACAAAATATATCGCTATGTGGCTCTAAAAATTGGAGATAAGACGGAGGCCGAAGATATGACTCAACAAGTCTTTCTCAAAGCCCTTGAGTCTATTTCTTCTTTCAAGTGGAAAGGCGTACCGTTCTCCGCTTGGCTTTACCGTATCGCCCACAACCAGATGGTTGACTACTTCAGAAAGCAGCAAAAACGCCCCGACACCCTCCGGAACGATGCGCTGGTCGTCAGCAACAGCAACCCCCAGCAGATGACTGAACGCAATCTGGATATCGAACAGGTGATGTCAGCCACACAGCGGCTTACGGAAGCGCAGCGTGAGGTGATTTCCCTGCGTTTTTCCGGAGAGCTATCGACCGCCGAAGTGGCAAATATCATGGGAAAGAGCCGGGGAGCGGTAAAAGCCCTGCAGCACAGCGCAATAGTAGCTCTGCGCAAGGCATTACTGGTAGAGACCAATGAGTAAAGAAAAAGAATTTGAAAATATTCTGGATGAATGCCTGGAACGAATGCTGGTAAACGGCGAGACCGTTGAGCAGTGTCTCCAGAGCTTTCCCCAGCACGCCGAGGAGCTCAAACCGCTGCTTGAGACGGCTGTGGCTGCCGGTCAGGCATCGGCAATTCAGCCCCGCCCCGAGTTCAGGGACAGGGCGAGATACCAGCTCCTCTCGGCGCTCCGGGATATGGAGCAAAAAAGAAGCCGGTCTTTCTTTAGCTGGGGCTGGCAGCCGCGATGGGCAACAGCCGCAGTAACCATCGTCCTCGTCCTGCTGCTTTCCGGCGGAGGCACGGTGGCTGCCGCCAGCGGCAGCATGCCCGATGAAACCCTCTACCCGGTAAAACTGGCAACCGAACAGGCAAGACTGACATTTACCTTCTCCGAACTGGGCAAGGCAGAGCTGTACGCAGAACTGGCAGACCAGAGAGTAGACGAGATTGTCTATCTGGCTGAGGAAAATAAGCCGGAGCAAATCGAACAAACGGCCGACCGCCTGAACAAGCACCTCTTAGCCATGGTCACCTTATCCTCGCCCGAAGAGGAAGCGTATGAAACAGCGATGGCACCGGAAGTCGACGAAGCTACCGGACAGGATGAAACACCTTCCCTCGAAGTAGCCGTGATAGCTGAAGAAGAGGAGGAATCCGGAGAAGCGCCGGCGACCGTAGAAGCCGGGGAAGATTGGGAAGAACAGGCTGAAGAAGAAGCAACATCAACCGAAAAAGTGCCGGCAAGCTGGGGGGAACTACAGGCACAAGAAAAAACGCTTGCTCCCGATAAAATAACGGCAGCCAGAGAAGCCCCCGGGACCAGGGAATCAACGGCAGCCATAGAAGCTCCTGAAACCAGGGAAGCAACGGCAGCCGAGAAAGCGCCGGTAACGGTAAAGCAGTTCGCAACCGGTGCGGGGGCAAATATTACGGTCGACCGCCGGGCCCAGTTAAAGGTGATTGTAATCAGTAAAGCCAGTACAAATACCGCCCGTTTACGCGCCGTACTGGATACAGCACCGGAATCGTCCAGGCCGGCTCTTACCCGGGCAATCGACAGCCTTGAGGTCAATTACCAAAAAGCAATCGAGTCCCTGGACAAGCCGTAAAGAAAGCCTTATGGTGCTGCTAAAGTTGCCGCCTGCCTGGCGGCAACTTTTATATTTCATACTTCCGCGAAATCATAAAAATCCCTCACACTCTTAACAGGTTTTTAGTATTTCACTGTTAAAATTTAATCAGAAATCTAAAGAAAGGAGGCATTATATAAATGTGGCGAAGTAAGAAGTTTATTATCGCTGCCGTGCTGGCAGTAGTAGTACTTGCCGCCAGTATCGGCGGGGTAGCCCTGGCTGCCGACAATGAAGATGACAGCGAGACTGCGGCTCCCTTCGATACTCTCTGGGAGAAAATGGCTACAGTCCTGCAGGATGACGGCGTTGACGTCACTTCGGACCAGCTAAAGTCCGCCTTCAATGAGGCACAGGAGGGACTCCGGGCCGACGCCCTGCAGAGCCGCCTCGATGCCCTTGTAGCCGAGGGTAAAATAACCCAGGAACAGGCTGATGCGTATAGCGAGTGGAGAGAAGCAAAGCCCGATATGGGAGACGCATTCGGCTTCGGCGGTAACAGAGGGCTATTCCGGGAAAGGATTAAAATGCCCGGCATGGACGGAATGCCCGGAATGGGCAGAATGCGCGGATTCGGCGGATTCAGTCCCCCGGTAGAAGAAACAGATTAACCAGTCTTAACTTACACTATACCGAATCACGGGCGCGAGATGGGGATATTCTCCCCATCTCGCCGTTTTTAGGAGCAACCGGCAGGATGGGCCCGGTCCGGAATTAATATTTTCTTAACATTTGGGCTATAATATGATGATTACAGTATAGATACCAGGAGAGTGAAGATGGCGGGTAAAAGGGTGCTGGTGGTTGATGATGATGTAAAAACAGTCGAGCTTGTTAAGCTCTATTTGAACCGGGACGGTTACCGGGTCCTTACCGCTTATGACGGCATTAAAGCGTTACGCCTTGCCCGTGAAGCCAGTCCCGACCTCATTGTCCTCGACCTTATGCTGCCCGGCATTAACGGACTTGAAATATGCCGCACCCTCAGAGCCGAGTCCGACGTGCCAATCATTATGTTAACCGCAATGACTACCGACCGGGATAAACTGACCGGACTCGACCTGGGTGCGGATGACTACGTGACCAAACCTTTCAGCCCGCGGGAACTGGCAGCCAGAGTCAGAGCTATCCTCAGACGCCTGCCCGGAGAGCGCGGGCCGGATGAAATCAGGCACGGCAAGTTCACCATCAACTTTCTCAGACGCGAGGCTTTTTTCGATGAAAAGCCTCTTAACCTAACCGAGGTCGAATTCAAGCTGCTGGGAGTCCTGGCTAAAGAACCCGGCAGGGTTTTCAGCCGCGGGCAGCTTATAGAGCAAGCCCTCGGCTATGATTTCGAGGGCTTCGACCGCACTATCGATGTCCATATCCTCAATTTGCGCCGGAAGCTGGAGCCTGACCCAAGCCATCCCAGGTACATCAAGACAGTGTACGGGGCCGGATACAAACTATCAGAGGTATAAGGTGATACATAGCTTAAGATTCCGCCTGCTGGCGGGCTTTTCTATCGTGATACTGGTTGCAGTCGGCGCCATATACTTCTTTGCCAGCCAGACTGCCGGCGGTGAAATCCGCCGCTTCGGTAAGAGAAGCGAGGAAGCCCGCTTCAGCAGAGTTGTCTTCGAGCTTCACCGTTACTACCAGGAGCAGGAAAGCTGGGAAGGAATTCAAATCTACGTTGAGCAGTGGGGAAATCTCTACGGGAGAGAGATTATACTCACCGATGCCAGCGGAGTGGTAGTCGCCGATTCTCAGGGAGAGCAACTGGGCGAGCAATACCACCCCGATTCACCCGGCATGCCACTATCAGTGCCGTGGGGAGAAAGCATTCCGGGGACTCTCTATATAAACCCCGGCCCGCTAACAGGTTTTCATCGCGAGCCACCGGAAAATTTCCCTTCGCCGCTGAATCTCTTACAGACAGTAAGCCGTTTCCTCATCTGGGGCGCCTTACTGGCAATCGCCCTTGCCTTCCTGCTCACCTTTTTCCTGTCACGCCGTATCTTAGCTCCGGTCAAGGCGCTCACCGCAGCAGCCAGGCAACTCGGACAGGGAGACTTATCCCAGAGAGTACACCTGAAAGATAAGAGTGAAATAGGGGAGATGGCACAAGCCTTCAACTCGATGGCAGGTGACCTGGAAAGGGTTGAGCAACTGCGGAGAAATATGGTCGCCGACGCCGCCCACGAACTGAGGACTCCCCTGTCCAACATCAAGGGCTATCTTGAGGCAATCCGCGACGGGCTGAAGAAGCCGGATGCGGAGTCCATTCGCTCTCTCAGCGAAGAGGCTTCTCTGCTGTCACGGCTGGTTGACGACCTTCAGGAACTCAGCCTTGCCGAGGCAGGCGAGCTGCGTTTAACCTGCGAATCAGGAGACATCACCAGGTTGATAAAACAGGCCGTAGCTTCCAGACAAACCCAGGCTGAAGAAAAGGGGCTGTCCGTTTCCGCCGACCTGACCGATAAGCTGCCTCCGGTAAATATCGACTTCCACCGCATCGGGCAGGTGCTGAACAACCTCCTTGATAATGCCATCGCTCACACCGGAAAAGGCGGCAGCATAAAGGTTTCGGCAGAGAAACAGGATGACCGGTTAAAGGTCAGCGTGACAGACACCGGCGAAGGTATTCCGGCTGAGGAGCTGCCGAATATCTTCGAGCGTTTCTACCGGACTGACAAGTCCCGTACCAGGACCACCGGCGGCAGCGGCCTGGGGCTTACCATCGCCAAACGCCTTGTCGAAGCCCATAACGGCACCATCGAAGCCCGGAGCGAGCCGGGAAAGGGCAGCAGCTTTACTTTTACCCTGCCCCTGGAGGACTGATTCGATTATTTGTTCAAATGAAAACGTAATAATTACTTAACATTACGTAAGTATGTTCTTTACGGAACCCGTTTTTATAAGCAACTATAGGAAAAGATATGAGGTAAAGAAAATGAAGAAAATACTCAAGACAACCATTACAGGTCTCGTTCTCATCGGGCTTACCGTACCCCTTTGGGGCTGCGCTCCCGGACAGGAATCATCGCAGACTCAGGAGAGCGAGACAACAACCGTTCAGCGGGGTGACCTGACGGTGGAAATAACCGCCGTCGGCAACCTGGACTTATCCCTCCAGGAGGACCTGGCTGTTGATATATTCTACGCGGAAGCCACCCTGGAAGAAGTGCTGGTGGAAACAGGAGACACCGTGGAAGAGGGAGACATACTGGCGAAGCTGGACGAGGACGAATGGGACGACGAGTTAAAGACGCTGGAGGACGCCGTAACAACTGCCGAACGCGCCGTGACAACTAAAGAACGCGCTCTAACTACAGCCGAACGGGCAGTATATACCAAGGAACTCGCCGTGACCCAGGCAGAGATTAACCTGCAAACGGCGGAGAATAGTCTTAAATCCAATTCAGAGATAAAGAAAGCCTACGATGCAATTGATGATATTAAATATGATATAAGGGTCGCATCAGAACTGGGGCAATACTACAAGATAGAAGGCTTGAACAATGAATTACGTGCTGCTCAGGAATATCTGGCGGAGCTATTAACCGCCAGCAGCGCTTCAACATCGGATGCTGCGGCGCTGGCACTGGCACAGGCCATTCAGACATTCGATGAAAAACAAAAATTACTTGAAGATGCCAGGATAGCTGTTGATGACGCCCAGGTAGCTGTAGATGATGCCCAGGTAGCGGTGGAAGACGCCCAGGAAGACCTGGCGGAAGCCCAGGAGGACCTGGACGAGGCAAACGCTAAAAGCCCGCTCATTACAGCCCCCTTTGACGGTTTCGTTACCAAGGTAAATGTTGAAGGCGGTGATGAGCTGATGAAAGGCACGGTAGCCGTTCAAATCGCCGACCCCGACCAGTTTGAAGCCGATATCCTGGTCAGCGAGATGGATATAATGCAGGTAGAGATGGGAGGGACAGCCTGGGTAGCGATAGATGCCCTCGACGGACTGAGCCTTCCCGCCGAAGTTACTCACATCTCACCGACAGCTACTATTTCCGCGGGTGTGGTAAATTACACCGTAAAGGTAGAAATACTATCATCCGAAAATTTCACCCAGGAACGCCAGGAGGCAATGCAGGAGGCAAGACAGAAAGCAATGGAGGAGATTTCCTCCGGGGAGATGCCGGAGCCTATGAAACAGGCAATCGAAGAAGGGCGTATTACCCAGGAACAGGCCGAGGAATTTATGGAGCGGATGCAGTCGGGCGAGATGCTTTTCGGTGAAGGCGGACAGACACCCCCTGCAACAGAAAGCAGACAACTGCCGACGGTAGTACCGGAAGACTTCCAGCTCAGAGAAGGGCTGACCGTCACCGTAAGCATAATCGTGGACAGCAGGACAAACGTGCTGCTGGTGCCCAACGCGGCGATTACCACCCGGGGGCTGCAGAGCTTCGCCCAGGTGGTATCAACGGACAATGCCACCGGGGAACGCATCACGGAGGAACGCGCCATAGAGATCGGCATTACCGATTACCAGTTTACCGAGGTAACCAGCGGGCTCAGTGAGGACGAGGAGATACTTGTCCCGCAGGGGACCGCCACCACGGTCACAACAACACAGCAAGACCGACCACTCAGAATTATGATACCGGGAGGAGGCCGCAGATGATACGGTTAGAGGGTATCACCAAGGTCTATCCCATAGGGAAAAGGGAACTGACCGTACTCAAGGGGATAACCCTGAATATCGAGAAGGGCGAGCTGGTAGCGATTATGGGTCCGTCCGGCTCGGGTAAGACGACACTGCTTAATCTACTTGGCTGCCTTGATAAGCCGACTTCAGGCAAATATTACCTGGAGGACAGGGAGGTCAGCCGCCTTAACAGTAATGAGCTGGCTGAGATTAGAGGCCTTAAGGTAGGCTTTATCTTTCAGACTTTTAATCTGCTGTCCCGGCTCTCGGCGCTTGCCAATGTTGAACTCGGTATGACATACGCCGGCGGTGTCGAACGTCAGCGTGCCCTGGAGGCACTGGAGAAGGTAGGACTCTCCGAGCGAGTCAATCACCGCCCAATCGAGCTTTCCGGCGGGGAGCAGCAGAGGGTAGCCATTGCCCGGGCTCTGGTGAAAAACCCCTCGCTGTTTCTGGCGGATGAACCTACCGGTCAGTTGGACAGCCAGTCCGGCGCCGAGATAATATCCATCCTCACCTCTTTGCATGCCGAGCAGGGCATTACCGTCCTGATGGTAACCCATGACGCCAACATCGCCAGCCACTGCCATCGCATAATTCATTTCAAGGATGGCCAGGTTGTTGCGGAGGAAAACGCATGAAAAAAGTTACAAACCTTTTACGTACCGTCTGGATTGGACTGAGCACCCACAAGCTGCGGAGCTTTCTGACCACTCTGGGAATCGTTATCGGCGTCGCCTCCGTAATCACCCTTATGTCTGTCGGCAAAGGAGCTACGGCGAGTATTCTGGAAAATATCCAGAGTATGGGTTCGGACCTGATTACCATCAGCGCCGGAGCAAGGAGGTTCGGCGGTGGCATGAGCGCCGCCTCGAACACGTTGACCATGGAAGATGCGGAGGCGATAGCTGGAAAGGTCTCTTATATAGCCGCAGTATCGTCCACTTACTCAAGCAATCTCCAACTGGTAGTCGGCGGTGAGAATATGAACTCATCGGTTACCGGGGTTACTCCGGAGTACTGGGACGTACAGAATTATGAGCTTGCCAGCGGCAACTTTTTCTCCGAACAGGATTACCAGCGGGGCGCCAAGGTAGCCGTACTCGGCTCTAACGTGGTAGAGACCTTGTTCGGTACTACCAGCCCCATCGGACAGCGGATGCGGATGGGCAGTATCGTCACAACCGTCATCGGCGTTCTGGAGAGCGAGGGCGGATTTATGGGACCCGATAACAATGTCTATATCCCGCTGACCGCCATACAGCAGGCGGTCGCCCAGCCACGGACTACTCAAGGCGGGCGGGTGGTATCTTCCATAGCCCTCACGGTAAGCGACGAGGAGAAGACAGACCAGGTTATCGAGGAAATAACCGCCTTGCTCCGCGACCGGCACCGGCTGGGACCCGGCGTAGATGACGACTTCAACATCATGTCAATGCAGGAGATAGCCGAAGCCATGCAGGAGACCACAGCGACTCTTACCCTTCTCCTGGGCGCTATTGCCGCCATTGCCCTGCTGGTGGGAGGTATCGGGGTGATGAATATAATGCTGGTCTCGGTGCTGGAGAGGACCAGGGAGATAGGCATCCGCAAGGCGCTGGGAGCCAGAGAGCATGATATCTG
>CAZOUZ010000036.1:0-12743 GCA_964583115.1 uncultured Dehalococcoidales bacterium | reverse complement strand
TGCCGCGCGTCCCGGTCTGAGAAGCAGTGTCAAGGATAAAGCTATTCTCAAAGCTGGGAATATTCTTCTTCATAAACTCATGCCCGCGCCGCATTATCTTGCGCATTTCGACCTCCAGTTTGGTGAGGTCTTCCACATCAGTGCAATCCAGGTCCGGTATCCAGTTATTTACCCACAGGACATCGTTGCGGGGTGACGGCAGGGGCAATAAGCGGGTACCAGCCACGCCGGCAAGCTCTTTCGTCAGTTCCGCATATTTCTCCGGCTCGGCTTCCCTGAAATCGCAGAGTTTCTGGTAATCGCAGTTCCCTAACCGGAAGACTAAAGCCAGCGCCGAACTCCTCAGTTTAGGGTCGAGCTCTCCGTCGAATTCCGCCCCGGCCGAGGGCAGCAGGTCGCCATCACCGGTGCCATCGATTACGACATCGCCCAGCACCGCCTGCCTCCCCGACTTGCTCTCGAAGATAATGCCCCTGGCGGTATTATCTTCGACGATAGTCCGGGCGCCCCATGAATGGAGCAGCAGCTTTACTCCCGCCTCCTCCACCATATCATTCAGTATGCACTTCAGTAACTCCGGGTCCACCCAGGCAGTATATTCAATCCTGCCCTTATTGACATTGCCCATAAAACGCCGCCACCACGATACCAGCTTTTCATCGCTCGACCCGATTTCCTCCCGCTTTGGAACGAGGACTCCGCCTATCGGGTCCAGCCTGTCAATCCATTCCTGACAGAGGCCGACTATCTGCTGCTTTCCGGAAACATCGCTCATATGCGGTATCTGTATAACAATACCGCCGGTAGCCATACCGCCTAAATGGCCGTATCTCTCCACCAGCACTGTCCTGGCACCACTCCGCGCTGCGGCAATAGCCGCGGAATGCCCCCCGGGCCCACCACCCACAACAACCACGTCCGCCTCATAACAGATGTTAATTTCTCTGGTTTGTTCGGTAATACTTCTTTTTCCGGCTAATGGTTTCTTAGCCATAATCGGTACTCCTTAATCACAATAATCGTGATACTATAATATACGATATCATCATAACAATACTACATTTACTGCCGGTCAGGTTTTACCAAAGCTGCCGGGACTCATTCTGGGATAAAAGTAGTAGCGGCTGGCCTATCAGAGTACAGCATAGTCAATTCGGGATAAAGTCCAATGTTTGAATCGAATTCAATACTTCGAGATGTTTCCGAGTCCTTCTGTTACCCAAGCCTCTTCCGCCTGTAATTCTCTAATCGCATGCGGTCTTATTTTTCTGTATATCTGGTGTGGCAAACAGGTTTCTCCGTCCGACTCGAGAAGTCGCGCCAGAGGAATACCGAATAGTTGCTCGTTTTCCTCAAGATAGGGTTTGATGGTCGTCCAGTCTTGCTCAGTAAAGTCGACGAACTCGCCACCGTTGAGCTGGTCTTCAGAGACCTTACCGTAAGGATCGCGCAGGTAGATAGCGCCGCCAGATGCCAGCGAGAACAGGTTTCCCCCGGGGTATGGAGTATCAAGCTCAATAATATTACCTTCATCGTCAAAGGTAATGCCATTCAGGATAACAAAGCCACCGCCATCCAAGGGGTCTCCTGCCATAAAGGACTCCGCCAGGTAGTCAAGACAAGTTCCATTTATAACTACCTTTGGCCTGCCGACCGCATTAATTAAGGGACGTCCTGCCGCATTCCCGAGCACAAACACCTCGCCTCCTTTGGCAGCATACATAAACGTTTGTCCCACGTCGCCATAGACAACAAGCTTGCCTTCCTTCATTATCTGCGCCTGTTGGTCCTGACCGTTCCCATGTTCGAAGACTTCGGCGCCATCAATGCCTGAACCCAGGTAATCGCCGGAGGAACCAAATACGTCAATGCGAACACCATGTGACTGCGGCCCGAACCCATTAGCAATGAAACGGTGGCCTCTGGTATTCAGAAGGATAAATTTACGAAAACCCTTTTGAAACAACCGCACGATTTCAAGAGCCAGGGAGTTTTCTCCTTCCGCCGGAAAAGTTTGGGCATCGATAATCATTGTCTGATTCTCACTTACCGGTTCCGGCAGCTCATTACCCTTTACTAAAAAGGTATAACCTTCCGATGGTGATTGTCTTATGGAACCGGTAATGGTGGCCAGTGTCTTATCAAAAAGTGAAATGAGACTGCTGCGGCGCAACTTACCGGTCGGGTATCTGCGGTCAATCAACAACGTTAGAGTGTCAATGGCACGCTTTCGTTCGGTATCCGAAGCTGTAGTTTGCTCCATCGCTGAAAGGAAGGAGATAACATCACCATAGTCAACTTTTTTAAGATGTTCAACTACCCTGTAAAACAGGCCTTCGGCAGGAATATTATCACTCAGTAATTTAGCGAACTCTGCACTATCTGTACTATTAGTTTTAATTGTACCCCCGGCTTCATAAGGTTGCTTGGAGTTATCCAGGGTAATTTCCCGGCCGAACTTATTTGTACAAACAAGCGCTGCCCGGTTTCCGTCAGGTCTCACGGTAAAGATAAAGGCTCCGCCGTCCGTGTGGCTACCGCCTCGTGCGTTCCAGTACAGGTCAGCCCGTGTCCAGAACCGTTTATCTTCCGCCGCAAGGCTCTCCAGGGCAGCATCGATGCCCTGCTTTTCGGAGGCGGCGAAACCGATAGAAGCTGCGCCCTGTTGCAGAGCAAAGACCTGAGGTCTTAACATACTGGTGTCGGTAATGCCGATAAGCCGGAATACGTGGTCGGTCTGTGATGATTGCGCAAGCAGGAAAAACCAGGGGCCATCAGGTGAACCGTGCATATGCACGGACTGGAGCATCTGGTATATATTCCTCTTCTCCTCAGGAAGCTGGGTGAAATCCCGTTCCGTAGTGGGAGCCAGGGATTCAATGACGTATTCCAGCGGATAGCCGTAAATCCTGTGCAGCAGGTCGAATACAAGCACGGAAACTTCGGTATCAGTCTGAAAGAGCGGGTGAATATCTCGCTGGGCCAGATACTCGCATATCGATGTGTAGTTGGCAAAATCTCCGTTATGTACCAGCGCTTCATTCAGTCCTACAAACGGGTGCGCTCCCCCCGGATGCCAGACCCTGCCTTTGGTCGGATAGCGGTGATGGCCAATCCAGACGTGAGCATGTAAATCCTCGAGCTGGTAGTAGCGGATGACATCATCACCGTAACCCACCATTTTAAGCACAATCAAATTCTTACCATGCGAGAGCACGAATGCCCGGTTATTATCATCCGAAGCATAGAATTCATAGTTCAGGCGACATGTGTTCTGGTAAACGATTTCGTCTTCAACGCTTTGTAAAGAGGGCGGTCTTGCCTCATTACTATCCAGCCCATTCTTTCTCTGGAACTCCTTTACTATATCCTTCTTTACTCTTACAAAGTACATATGGACTTCAGGCGGTTTTACGTCAATACCCTCTATAGTACTGAAATCCCTTATACCCGGCATGGTGCGAAAATAATCGATATC
This sequence comes from uncultured Dehalococcoidales bacterium, assembly GCA_964583115.1. GTDB lineage: Bacteria > Chloroflexota > Dehalococcoidia > Dehalococcoidales > UBA2162 > CAYVOV01. The sequence continues at coordinate 9,265 of CAZOUZ010000036.1, read as the reverse complement.
GAAGATAGATTCAATATACTTACGTTCAACCTCCCGCCGACTATCGGGGTCAAGATAGGCAATGGTCAGAAGATAGTCCCTTTCCAGCACTTCCTGGCTGACACCAAGTTCCTCCGGTATAAGACCGACCGCTGCGATACCACCCCCTTTACCATTACCCCGGTTTCGCATCTGCTTTAGCGATTGTAGCAAATGATAAGCTCTTATCTTTTCACTGCATGCTATTCCAATTACGCCACAACCGCCCTCAGCTTCATTGTCGCGAGACAGAGGCTGTGTTCTCGTGTATGCTATAGCCTTTTTAGAATCTATTAACTTATTAACAAACATATATTGTTCCACCTGTTAATCTATCTTTTTGCCAGTATAAACCAGCAGGTCCGGCCTTCCACGTAACTGACGGATGCTTGATAACCCCAGCCGGCGTAAAATGCCACGCAATTGTTGCTGAATGGAGCGGTAAAGATTGCTGATACGCATTGCTCCCCAGTCGGAGTCAACCAGCAGTGCCAGAGCTTCATCGGTAGTGGTAATACCAATCGGGCAGCCCCGGCCGCTTTCACAATTTGCACAACGGCTGCAGCCAAGAGCCACGAGTTCGGACGTACCCAGTACGCAGCCATCGGCACCCAGTGCAATTGCTTTGGCTATATCATATGCTGTACGTATTCCGCCACTTGCCATGACGATAAGTTCATCGCGAATGCCTTCTGCTGATAAATAACGGTGTACCCGGGGAATGGCAAATTCAATGGGCATAGCTATATTTTTCTTAGCAATCTCCGGGGCAGCGCCGGTGCCGCCGTAAGACCCGTCAATTTGAAGGATATGGGCTCCGGCGTAGTAACTGCCGACACTTACCATGTCAATATCAGAAGGTGTTGATACTTTTACACAGACCAGCGCTCCGGGATTGATAGTCTTTACCCAATCAACGTGTTTCTTATGGTCTTCAACAGAGTAAACCGAGTGGAAAGGGAAAGGAGAAAAAAGACTAACCCAGGGCAATGATTCTCTCATCCTGGCAACCGCTACCGTCGTCTTATCACCGAGTAAGTGCCCTCCTAACCCCGGTTTGGCTCCCTGGGCATATTTAAATTCGACAATACGTGAATACTGAATCGTCTGTTCACGTACACCAAACATACCGGTAGCCACCTGGGTTATCAGATGGTCTTTATGTTTTACCAGGGATTCAGGATAGCCGCCTTCTCCAGTTGAGGTAAATGTGTCCCACTCTGTAGCTGCCTTGACCCTTGCCAGCATAACCTGTTCGCTAATAGAGCCGTAGGACATTCCACCACCATAAATAGGAATGGGGATTTGTATCTTGGAATCATAGGGCCTCCCGTTAAGTGGGATTGATGTGTCAACATCCGTATCTTCGGATAGCCACTGGTTTTCAGGGAGGAAGTTAAAATCCAGAACATCAAATCCACCACCGGAGTCACCCACGCGATATTCCAGCCCGTTTGTCGGCAGTTTGCCTGTATCCGCCTGTATCCGGGTAGAAAGGATAAGGTCAGCCGTCCAGCGATAATCTCCCAGGGCGGGCATCTTCCCGTATTTCATCTCCGAGGAAAGGCGGAAGCCTTCTCGCAGAAAGTGGGTGTGTTTTTCCGTAATTAATTTCTGAGTCGCCTCATCACTTGTTGACATATCCAGTCACTTCTCTGAACGCCTCGCGTTCCAGCTCTTTTTGAAACATAGCTCGCCCCATCTCTCCTCTAAGGCGGCGCACTTCTCGTAAACCCATTGCTCCCAATATCTCAAGCATCTGGTCTCGCCATGAAGCAAGCAGATTTTTTATTCGTTGAACACCCCAATCAATTGGTACTTTCTTGCGAAAGCCTAACTTGCACGTATCCCCGTTGGTACATTCTCCAAACATTTGTGCTTGCAGGGCGACCGGCAGTACTATGTCAAGTGCTACGACATCCAATCCGCAGATAATGGCCTTAGGTATATGTTCGGCAGCAATGATTCCGCCGCTTCCCAGCAGGGTTACTTCATCCCTTTTTCCAGCATCGACGAAGGTTTGATGAGCCTTGCGGATAAGCTCCAGAATAAACTCGCCGTTTTCGTTGCGGCCATGATAATCGGCTATCAGATGAAATACGCGAATACCCGAGTGAAAACACCGGAGGAGCTTATCTTGAAACTGGCCATCAAACGGGAGGCGCAAGCAAAGGATACTGCCGGGGAACCGCGATTGGACAGCCGAACACAGCTCTTCATCCCATTCGGTCAATTCAACCATTCTAGGTTCATAGTTAAGCTCCAGTAACTCATCCCGGTCCTTCTTTGTAACAAGGGGGACTATATGGTCATCCCGGAATCCAAACTCGTTAACAGCGGTTACAGGAATTATTGCCAGTGTTTCAGTTTCCCTGGCTGCCCGAGAGATGATTTTAAATAACCGCTCGGACGCTACTGAAGTGGGGGGCGTATCAAGTAGTATCGGTAATGGAATACCGATAACATTCAAATCGCTATCAGTTGGTATTCCACGCTCATCCAATGTTAGAAAGGAAGGCTTTCCCCCGATGTCCGCTACGGTAGAAATAAATTCTCTGCCGTGTATTCCATCACGGGTCGGACGTACAATTTCCGACATATCAGTCCACATGCCATCCCATCCCTCACCACCGAACTTTCCGCGATAGCCGGCACCTTTCACCGGTATTTTGCCAGTCTGTGATTCATAGTGGATAGCATCGGCGATGTTTGCTGTAAGATATGAATCGCCCAGACGCTGGAACTTGGGATTCCGATAGACCTGAACCCAATCAGGATGTTCAGTGGTACATCGCAAGCATCCGACACAATCATCATAGCGAGGCGCCATACCACCTACAGGCCTGTCGTAAACTCCATATATGCAGGGGCGGCTGAAAATAATTTTTGTATTGCCACGATAGCGGATGATTTCTTTAAGTAGATGAAGTGCTAAGCGGAATCTATTGGGTGTCGGGCGGAAACGGCCAGGCCAGGGAACAATATCTTCCATATGTTCCGTCTGAATATGATAACGATGATAGTTACTCTGCTCCATAGTCCCCCGAAATTTCTGACAACCGCGCTTTTAAAATCATGTCTCTATTTCTTCCAACGCTAGAAAATCCCTGCCCATTGCATAATATTGACCGAACATGTTAAATATGAGTCTGAAAAAATTCACCGGAAAATAGATGAACGTCAGGTAGTTAATCATCTTCCGTCGAATTTGAGTAAAAATTGCACAATTACTTAATAAGCACTATTGAGTTCATTCCAGTCTACCGTATTATACCACAACTGTGGCCTGAGGTATAGGCAATAGGTTGCCGTTATCCTTTTTTCGGGTTATATCCTTTCCTGAGGACTATCGGCAAGCTGAACTGAGGCATATTCAAGTTTATGACCTGCGCCATAACCATGCAATGGAGTTTGACCAAATACTGTAATTCGAACATAAAGTTAACTGCCTGTACCGGCTCAATGGCCGGAACAAAAAGGAATCCGGGTTCTGCCTATTGTACCCCCAGGTGGAGTTGAGGGGACTCGAACCCCTTACCTTCCCGATGAAATCGGGACGCTCTCTTATTCCCACTAAAAGTGAGGAATATGATTTGGTGGAGCTGAGGGGACTCGAACCCCTGACCTCCTCCGTGCAAAGGAGGCGCTCTCCCAGCTGAGCTACAGCCCCAACGCCAAAATATTATAGCAGCAACAGGTAATATTCACAATTCAAAAATCCGGAGGTTCTGCCTGCATAATGAGCTTGAAGCAGTTGCCAATGACTGTACACTTCCGACCACGCCCGACTCTTAATCAGACGTTGAACAGGAAGGTGATTACATCGCCGTCCTGGACGACGTAGTTTTTCCCCTCCAGTCGCAGCAGCCCTTTCTTTTTGGCTTCAGCCAGGTTGCCGCACTTCACCAGGTCTTCAAAACCTATCACCTCCGCCCGAATGAAACCTCTTTCCATATCGGAGTGAATTTTACCGGCGGCTTTGATGGCATCGGTACCGCTCTGAATAGACCAGGCTTTAACTTCGGACGAGGCAGTGGTGAAAAACGAGACCAGTCCCAGCAGTTCGTAGGACAGCCTGACAATACGGTCGACCCCCGGTTCCTTTATCCCGTAGTCAGCGCCTAATTCCCTGGCGGCGGCATCATCAAGCTGTGATAGTTCCATCTCCAGTTCCCCGCAAATGGTGGTGACACGGCACTTTTTCCGGGAATAACGCGAGTCCAGTTCTTCCGCCATAGATTCCGCCTGCGGCAACTTCTCTTCCCCGATATTAACCGCAATAAGCAGCGGCTTGGCGGAAAGCAGTTGATAGCCGGACATAACCCTGGTTTCCTCGGCGGTCAGTTCCAGCTCGCGGACAGGGATATCCTTTTCCAGGGATTCCTTTATCCTGATTACTATCTCCTGCTCCCGCAGCAGTGCCGGGCGGTCGGGCGGCCTGGCGCCCTTTAATGACTCCCCTATCCTTTCCAGTCTTCTCTCCAGCAGCGCCAGGTCGGAAAAGGTAAGCTCCAGGTTCATATTGGTGATATCCCTCTCCACGTCCAGGCTGCCTTCGATATGGGGCAGGCTCTCGTCCTTGAAATCACGGACTACATTGATGAGGGCATCCACATTGCTGAGCTTGGACAGCAACTGGCCGCCGATGCCCTTGTCCTGTGCCATATCCTTAACCGAAGCGCCGATATCAATGTAGGTTGCCGAAACAGGGACTACCTTGTTCGGGTGAAGCATATCGGCCAACACCGCCAGGCGAGGCTCAGGGACCATTGCCGTCCCGACATGGGCCGAGTCTTCCCGAGTGTACTTTCCGGTATCAACCTCACCGCTGGTCAAAGAATTGAAAACGGTTGTGCGCCCACTTTTAGGCAGTCCTATAATGCCGATATCAACACTCATCAGCTTTCAAAAACCCGCCCTTTCGAATAGCAAGGCAACTGCTAATGCCCTGACTTGATTATATCCCTTGCGTATTTAAGAGCATTTTCTCTTTCGTTCTTGGTCAACTGTTCATTAGCGGCAAGCTCAAGTAAGGCAAGAAGGGCCTCACGGGTACCGATGTTTCCAATGAACTTGATAGTATCAACCCGCACCTTTGCCGGAAGAACCATATCCGTGGCAACGTCAACCAGTTTTCTCAGTTCGTCAGGTGTTTCGGACATTTTCTTTCTCCTTTTAGCTCTAATCATGCCGGTGAGGAGAGGTATTTTCAAGTATTTTACTCTTTGTGCCGGTATTCTTCAATCACACGAATACGGCTTTTTATCACCGGTAAAGACGGCATTTCTATTCCCGCAAGGGCTTGACAAGCTGTTCCCGTAAAGTTAGAATGAACCTCGGTAAATGACTTTTCATGCGTTCGTTACCGTGCCAATCGCGGGATTTTCCGGAATCAAATAGCGCGACACGACATCGTGTGTAAAATTTACAATCTGGTAATGCTTACACCTGACTAAAATAAGCCTCAAGGAGCAGTGTTTATGAAAGTAGGGGTTCCCAAAGAGATAGCCGCAGACGAGCGCCGGGTAGCTTTGGCTCCTGACATAGTCAAAAAATTAATCGATGCCGGTGCGGAAGTACTGATTGAGAAAGGGGCAGGTGAAGCTGCCTCTTTGCTTGACAGCATGTATCAGGAAGCCGGCTGTAAAATTGTCAGTGACGCCGCCAGTGTCTACAAAGACAGCGATATTATCCTGAAAGTCCAGAAACCGGAACCAAAAGAACTTGACATGACGAAGGAAGGCCAGGCACTCATTGCTTCGCTACAGCCTCTCGTAAATCGTGACCTGGTCAAGCAGCTCGCCCAGAAGAAAATCACCAGTTTTAGTATGGACGCCATTCCCCGTATTGCCCGCGCCCAGAGAATGGACTCTCTTTCCTCGCAGAGTTCCATATCCGGGTACAAAGCCGTCTTAATCGGAGCTTCCAAACTGGGTAAGTACCTGCCGATGATGATGACGGCGGCGGCTACAATGCCACCGGCCAAGGTACTGATACTGGGAGCCGGTGTTGCCGGCTTGCAGGCTATTGCTACGGCGCACCGTCTTGGAGCCGTGGTGGAAGCCTTCGATGTCCGGCCGGTAGTCAAGGAGCAGGTCGAGAGCCTCGGCGCTAGCTTTGTCGAGCTTGAAGACGTGGGGGAAGAAGCCGAGGACGCCGGCGGTTATGCCAAAGAGCTTTCCGAAGACCATGCCCGGCGGGAAAGGGAGCTGATTAAGCAGCACGCCGCCGTTTCCGATATTATTATCACCACAGCTCTCATCCCCGGAAGAGCGGCTCCGATTCTTATTACGACAGATATGGTTGCCGAAATGAAAGCCGGCTCGGTTATCGTCGACCTCGCTGCGGAGACAGGCGGCAACTGTGAACTAACCAAGCCCGGCGAGGATATCATGGAAAACGGAGTCATCATCTGCGGGCCGCTTAACATTCCCAGTGATATGGCAATGACAGCAAGCCAGCTTTATTCCCGGAACATATCCGGCCTTCTGCTCCTGTTGCTCAAGGAAGGCCAAATGAACCTGGACTTCGAGGATGTTATTATTAACGACTGCTGTGTCACCCATCAGGGAGAGATACGCGGTAGATATAAAGACGAGCCAAAATAAACGAAAGACCGGTAAGAGGGACAAGCATTAGAAGGAGATAGTTATATGGACCAAGAATTTATATTTTTACTCTATGTTTTTGTTCTTGCCATGTTTGCCGGATATGAGGTTATCACCAAAGTGCCACCTATTTTGCACACGCCGCTTATGTCCGGAGCCAACGCCATTTCCGGTGTCTGCCTGATTGGTGCGATATTAGTCTGCGGACCAAAGGATATGAACGCAAGCATCATCCTGGGTATGATAGCTGTGGTTATGGCTACCATCAATGTGGTCGGCGGCTTTATGGTAACCGACCGCATGCTGGCGATGTTCCGAAAAGATTGATAGGAGAGTAGATAGTGGAAGGTACACCGATTTATAGTTTAGTAGCATATCTTATCGCCGCCATTCTCTTTATCATCGGCCTGATGCGCATGGGCACTCCCAAAACGGCAAGAGTGGGAAACATCCTTGCCGCCATCGGCATGTTAATCGCAATAGTGATTACCCTGCTCCTGAGGGAAGTGCTGAACTACACGATGATTCTGATTGGTATCGCCGTCGGCGGCATCATCGGCGGAGTAGCGGCGCGTACCGTCAAGATGACGCAGATGCCCCAGATGGTGGGCATATACAACGGCTTCGGCGGAGGCGGTTCATTACTTATCGCCGTAGCCGAGTTCTTCCGAATTAGCAGTATTCAAGCCTTTACCACAATGGATTCCGTAACCATCGTCATAACCGTCCTGATAGGGTCAGTAACATTTTCAGGCAGTATGATAGCCTTCGGGAAGCTCCAGGGGCTGGTCTCCACAAGGCCGATTACCTACCCGCTGCAGAATATCTGGAACGCAATTATATTCCTGGTGGTTCTGGCAGGAATGATTTATCTGATAGTCGTACCGGGTAGCGTCCCGATAATGATAGCCCTTGTGGTGGTTACCCTGATACTCGGCGTCCTGCTTGTCATACCCATCGGCGGTGCCGATATGCCGGTGGTAATCTCCCTGCTGAACTCTTATTCCGGACTGGCGGGATGCGCCGCCGGTTTCGTACTGGGCAATATGTTCCTCATTATCAGCGGTGCTCTTGTCGGCGCTGCCGGTTTCATCCTGACACGAATTATGTGCAAGGCGATGAACCGCTCTCTCAGCAATGTTATGTTCGGAGCCTTCGGCGCCGTGGTGCAGACTACGGGCGCTGCCGGTGAAGAGGGAGACAAGGTGGTCAGAGAAGCTACTCCCGAGGACGTCAGCATGCTGCTCGGCTACGCAAAGTCGGTTATCTTCGTACCCGGTTACGGTCTGGCGACATCCCAGGCACAGCACCACGTGGCAGAGCTTGCCAACCTGCTTGAAGAGAAAGGCATAGACGTGAAGTACGCCATTCATCCGGTGGCAGGAAGAATGCCGGGGCATATGAACGTCCTGCTCGCCGAAGCCAACGTTCCCTACGATAAACTTCACGACCTCGATGATATCAATAACGAATTCGAGAGAACGGACGTGGCGGTAGTGGTGGGGGCAAACGATGTTACCAACCCCGCCGCCCGTAACGTGGCCGACAGCCCTCTCTACGGGATGCCTATTCTCAACGTGGACAAGGCTAAAAGTGTCGTGATAATCAAGCGCAGTCTTTCTCCGGGCTTCGCCGGAATTGACAACCCGCTGTTCTACATGGAAAAGACTATGATGTTCTTCCGCGACGGCAAACAGGCTTTCGTCGAGATTCTCGAAGAAATCAAGAACATGTAAGACCGCGCCTGCGCGCTATAAAAATCCCCTCGTATCAATATACGGGGGGATTAATTTTTCCAGGTGGACGGGGTGACAGGCAAAATCCACATCAGCCCGGGGGTTATCCGTCTGCTAGCCAACCTTTTTCGGCAACCGGCAGCCGCCAATCTGCCTGAAAGGACAGGCAGCAGAGCAGGTCAGACCCAGCGGGCACTCAGCGGTATCTTTTTCAGCAATTTCCTGCCGGATAGTACTCTTAACTACGTCCTTAACCGCTTCACGCCAGTCGCCGAGGGCTTTGCCAACATCGTTTTTTATCTTATCGGTCATTTCCTCGGTTAGCTGGTCTTCAGTCATGCCAAGCTCATCGGCACAGTCCAGGACGACATCCTTTGTCACCACCAATAGCGCCATAACCAGAACGTCCTGCTTGTTGTCTTCTTCCATCTTCATATACCCCTTTCTCCTATTTATCCGTCTTATAATCTAATATTACGCTGTGCAGATTAATTAACCATAAAAGGGACATATAAATTCCATTAAAAACGGCGGGATAAGCTTACAAAAACCTTACAATTGTTTTGCTATTCTTAATCGTGAATAAGTTAAAGCCAACCGACGATGACAGTTCGGATAAGTAATGAGGCTCCACTCATACAAAGTAGAGCCTCATTATTAAAGCCAGCAGAGGCGGGGGAGAGACGAACTCCCTGGAACAATGGCTAACTGCATATGTCAGGGTTTTTGAGAATCATAACCACAAAGAAGAGGGCTGGAGGATTTTCCCCCAGCCCTCTTTATCTAGTTGGATATGAATACCGCGACCTTTACCGCCAGGCGTCTATGCTGTAGGCAGGGTCGGAGCCGGGTCTTCGGCTCCCGACCCACTGTGGATATTCTTCACCACCACCGGTAACGATT
>CAZOUZ010000035.1:0-12839 GCA_964583115.1 uncultured Dehalococcoidales bacterium | reverse complement strand
TAAACTGGAAATGCACAACAAACATACTCGCGAAGAGGGTGAAAATCTGAAAAAAGTGTTGGAAAATGAAGAGTCCCGACAATCATGACCGAAAACGGGCTGGCGGATAGGACAGCCGATGAACAGCAATCCTGACAAAAAAGCCCTCGGCATTGACCTCGGCGGGACCAAGATATTAACGGCGGTGGTAAACGCGCGGGGTGAGATTATTTCCCGAGACCACAGTATCACTCCTGCCGAAGAAGGACAGGATGCCATTATAAAGCCGGTTATCGAGTCGGTGGGGCATACTCTCAGCCAGGCGCGTCTGGCTGTTTCCGACCTCTGTGCGGTAGGGCTGGCGGTCTCCGGGCTTTCCGACCCCGAAACCGGCATTCTCTTTACCTCACCTCACCTGCCCGAATTGAAAAACGTGCCGATACGGGATATCATCGAGAAGGAACTCGACAAAAAAACGTTTATAATAAATGACTGTAATGCCGCCGCAATCGGAGAAATGCGTTTCGGTGCAGCCAGAGGCGCCGGCAATATCGTTTACATTACCCTCAGCACCGGCATCGGCGGGGGCATTATTATCGGTGGTAAAATTTATGCCGGGACTATCGGCACCGCCGGTGAAATAGGACATATGGTAATAAACGACGAAGGTCCTCTCTGTGATTGCGGAAACCGGGGTTGCTGGGAGACACTGGCTTCAGGCAGCGCCCTGGAGAGGGAAGCCAGAAATCGTATTAAAGAAGGAATCAAGACGACTATCCCTGAATATGCCGGAGGAGAACCGGACAAGATTACCGCCGAAGCAGTCCGCGCTGCCGCCCTGGCAAATGACAGTCTGGCTAAAGAAGTCATTGCCAGGACAGGATACTACGTGGGCGTCGGCCTGGCAAACGTAATCAACATATTCAACCCGGAGGTCATTGTTATCGGCGGCGGGCTATCGAATATCGGTGATATGCTGCTCGAACCGGCGTATGAGGAGGCAAAGAAAAGGGCCTTTCCGCAGCCATACAGGTCGGTACGCTTCGCCCGCGCCGAACTGGGACAGGATTCCGGCGTTATCGGCGCTGCTATTTATGCCATCGGTGAGATTGAGAGACCAGACAGTTTTTAAGGAGGTGAATATGAGGAATATCGGAATATTGACAAGTGGAGGCGATGCTCCGGGCATGAACGCCTGTATCCGGGCGGCAGTCCGGGCAGCACTTGTCAACAACGTTGAGATTATGGGAATCCTGCGGGGCTACGACGGACTGATTCACGGTAATGTTATAACCCTGGACAGAAGAGCCGTTGCCAACATCATCCATCAGGGCGGCACCATACTGGGCACCGCCCGTTCGGAAGAGTTCCGCACAAAAGAGGGAAGGGCAAAAGCAATCCGGGCGCTCGAAGAGGCGGAGATTGAAGGTCTAATCCTCATCGGCGGAGACGGCACCTTCCACGGGGGCACTCTGATGTCGGAAGAGTCCGGCATCAACGTCGTCGGGATTCCGGGGACGATTGACAACGACTGCTACGGCACCGACTACACGATAGGCTTCGATACGGCGATAAACACCGCTCTGGAAGCTATCGACAGGATTCGCGATACCGCCGCTTCTCACGACCGCCTGTTCTTTATCGAAGTGATGGGACGCCACACCGGATTTATTGCTCTGAAGAGCGGTATTGCAGGGGGAGTCGAGGAATTTATTCTTCCCGAAATGCCGATGGCTATCGAAAACCTCTGCTCACGTTTGCAGAAAAACTTTCTTGCCGGCAAAAGAAGCGCCATAGTGGTGGTGGCTGAAGGTGAACAACCGGGAGACAGCTTCCGTATAGCCGAGGAGGTAAAGAAGAACGTCCATGGCGATTCAAGAGTAGTTATCCTGGGACATACCCAGCGTGGTGGTTCACCTACGGCACGTGACCGGGTTCTCGCCAGCAGGCTGGGAATCGCTGCTGTAGAGGCGCTACTTAACGGCATGGGAGGGTGTATGGTCGGCGAGATAGACAACGAAATTGCCTACACGCCTCTCAATGATACCTGGAAGAAGAGAAAGCCTCTCCAATCAAGCCTTACCGATTTGCTTAAATACCTGGCTGATTGATACAGTCTTTGTATTAATGTTATGTAAAGGATTATCGGGTGAAGCAGTCCGGCTTATATAAAAGACGAACAAAAATAGTCTGCACCATCGGTCCGGCGAGCGAATCGGCGGCGGTTATCGAGCGCCTTATCAGGAGCGGGATGAATGTCGCCAGGCTCAATCTATCGCACGGCACCTATGATGTGCACTCCGGCTATATCCGGACAATCAGAAAGGTGAGCCAGCGTCTGAAGACGCCGGTAGCCATCCTGGTCGATTTGTCCGGTCCGAAGTACCGCACCGGTAAACTGAAAGGCGGCGAGGCGGCCCTGAGAAAAGGCGCCCGCCTGACCCTGACAACCGGGGATATCGAAGGTGACGCCGCGCTGGTGCCGGTGAACCTGCCGAACCTGCCCCAGGATGTCAGGGTCGGCGATACAATCCTGCTGGATGACGGAGCCATGCAGCTAAAAGTGCTCGGTAAAGATAACGACAGCATAAGGTGCCGGGTTACGGTCGGCGGCGTGCTCACCGAAAATCGCGGGCTGGCAGTCCCCGGTATGCATTCATCGGTCCCGTTCATTACCGATTCCCTGCACCAGCAACTTCTTTTCGCCATAAAGGAGAATGCGGACTACCTGGCTGTCTCCTTCGTCAGCAGTGCCGAAGACATAGCCGGAGTCAAGGCTATCCTGAGGGAAAATAATGCCGATACTCCGGTTATCGCCAAGATAGAGCGTGTCCAGGCGGTTAAAAACTTCGACAGCATTCTTTCGGTAAGCGATGGCATAATGGTAGCGCGGGGCGACCTCGGGGTTGATATCCCTCTGGAGAAAGTACCCCTGGTACAGAAGGAGATTATCCAGAAGTGCAACCGCAGCGGTAAGCCGGTAATTACCGCCACTCAGATGCTGGAGTCTATGGTCTATGCCGCCCGTCCGACACGTGCCGAGGTTACCGATGTTGCCAACGCCATCTTTGACGGCACCGATGCCACCATGCTTTCGGGCGAGACATCCATCGGCAAATACCCGGTATCGGTGGTAAAGACTATGTCCAGGATTGCCCGCGAGACCGAAGGCAAGCTTCCTTATGAAAATTTGCTCGCTGAGAAGGGTAAATGGATTAAGCGGGAGACCGATGAGCTAATCAGCTACAACGCCTGCTACACCGCTCAAAACCTGAGAGCTGCGGCGGTTATCGCTTTTACCCAGTCCGGCAGCACAGCAAGGCGGGTATCGAAATACCGCCCCAGAGTCCCGATTCTGGCTATAACGCCGAGCAGCGCCGTTTCCGGAAGGCTGCTGCTTCACTGGGGCGTCTACCCATTTCAGATTTACGAGACAACATCTATCGACGAGTTTTTCTCCACCGCAGCCAGGTTAGCCAGGGATACGGGCATAGCGAAGCCGGGTGACCTGGTAGTTATTACCGGCGGAGTGCCTGTCGGAGTTGCCGGCTCGACGAATCTGCTCAAGGTTGAAAAAATAGAATAGATGATGCCGAAACCGCTCCCTTTCGTAAAGTCCCGATTCACTCCGTTCACACGGGATTCCGTATGAAATCGGAAGGAGCCTGAGAGGGATTTTAAATCCCCCTTATTCCCCCTTTGGGAGTTGTATCACAAGTACCGTTTTTAAGTCTTTTTGTCATTCCCACGCAGGTGGGAATCCAGAAATCGTGACTGACCGTACCAATCTGGATTCCCGTCTTCACGGGAATGACGACTTTTGATACAAAGCCCCCCCCTTTGAAAAAGGGGGAGACATATTTATTAAGACTATTTTAGTACTCTCCAGAGGTATAGAAATGGCACAGGACATCCGGATAAGGAAATTTGCTGAAGGAGACATACAGACCGTGTACGGCCTGCTTCAGAACACGATTAGCACCTCGTACCGGGGAGTCTATCCCCCGGAGGCGATAAAGCTCTTCAAGGACCATCATTCCGAAGAGCAGGTCCTGAGCGATGCCGCCGAAGGTTATACCGTAGTTGCCGAGGACACCGGGGAAATACTCGGCACAGGCACCCTATCCGGCGACCACATTAAAAGGGTCTATATAAGCCCGCTGCACCAGCACCGGGGTATCGGCAGACTGATTGTGCAGGAGCTTGAGAAAAAAGCGCTCGCCGAGAAGCTGCCTGCCGTCGACCTGGGAGCTTCCCTTGTCTCAAGACGGTTCTGGGAATCACTGGGCTACACCGTCCAGAAAGAAGAGTACGTCCCCATCGAGAATGACAAACAACTGCACTTCTACCGGATGTCAAAGACGCTTATATAACCGGCATGCCTTACACAATGTCTACTCAAGAGCGCCGGCTACTGCGAGCTCGGTAATCTCTTCGTCGGTCATACCGAGGAGTTCCTTGAAGACATACTCGTTGTGCTCACCCAGCAGAGGTGAACGCGTCAGTTCACAGGGCGTTTTCGACATTATAAAAGGAGACGCTACAGCTTGGTGCTTCCCCAGTGTCGGGTGGTCAATCTCCGGGAAGGTATTGCGGTGCTTTGTCTGGGGGTCGTGCTCAATCTGGTCTTCTCCCGTCTCAAGCAGGCCGGCGGCAACCCCGGCTTCCTGCATCATAGTCTGCACTTCCTCCGCCTTGTGATTAAACGTCCACTCGTTTACCAGCCTGTCCAGTTCCTCCTCGTTTTCCTTCCTTGCCTGAAGGGTAACAAACTTCGGGTCCTTCGCCAGTGCCTGATTTCCAATAACCTTGCAGAAGCTCCGCCACTCCTCGTCGGTGAATACGGAGATGGCGCACCATCTCTCTTCGTCAAGGCAGCGGTAGGTGCCCGGAGGGTTCTTCCCCGGCTCATATTTACCCGTTGGCAGACGGTCTCCTGCCACTTCGGCCGGCTGCAGCATCATCAACACCTGTTCCGGTGCGTAGTTAATCGTCCACTGTTCGATAAGTTTATCCAGTTCCTGCTGGTTTTCCTTCCTCGCCTGGGCGGTGCTGAACCTGGCGTCCTTCGTCCAGTCCGGGTTTTCAATGGTGGTGCAAAAGCCTTCCCACTCTTTATCAGTGGGCAGGGAGATGCCGCACCAGGTGTATTCATCCTTGCACCGGTAGGCATTGTGAGGAGCGGCATAGGAAAGCTTGTTTCCCATCCTTTCGGCTACCCGTTTGTTTACCGTGTAATCGAGGATAAGGGGTGCCATAAACTGCAACCCGGTCTCGAACTGGGCGCTATCTATGAATTGTCCCTTGCCTGTCCGCCGCTTATAGAGCAGAGCAGACAGAATCATCATTACGTTATAGCTCGGGGTGATGAAGTCCGTATAGACTCCCATTTCCGGCGGCGGCCGGTCGGGCCAGCCGGTAATATGGCTGAAGCCCGAGAGGGCTGAAAGCTGGAAGCCCCAGCCCGGGTGCCGGGAAAACGGCCCTGTTTGCCCCTGCATACAGGAGCTGAGCATAATTATATCCGGCTTTACTTTCTTCAGTTCCTCATAACCCAGTCCGAGCCTCTCCATTACCCCGCCGGCGTAGTTTTCCACCACGACATCAGCCCAGGCGATAATTTTCTTGACTACTTCAACTCCCTTCGGATTCGTCAGGTCGAGAGTTACCCCCATCTTGCCGGTGCTCCACTGGGTGATGTGCCCGCTGAGGTCCGGCCCCGGACCAAACGTCCGGTAGAGGTCGAGAGCTTTCCGGCTCTCTATTCTAACCACCTCAGCGCCCTGGTCAGCAAGAGTCTTGGTTGTTAAAGGGCCGACTATAACCCGGCAGAAATCGGCAACCTTAACTCCCTCGAGCAGCTTCTTTTTCATAGTCTATCTCCTATTCTTTCTCACACTTAGTTAGACAACCCCGGCCTGCTTCAGTATCAGGAGCTGCTCTTTTGAAATGCCCAGTTCCTCCTCGTAAATCTCCTGATTGTGCTCACCGATAAGCGGAGCGCGGCGTGATATCGTGGGAGGTAATCCCGTGGTCTTGGCAAAAGCACCGGGGTAGGTAAAACTGTCTCCCAGTTCAGGGTGCTCTATCTCCATCCAGAAGTCCCTGGCTTTAAGCTGGGGATTCTCCAGCATATCTTTGGTGGTGGACAGCGGGTAGAGCTGGGTATTGTGCTTAAGTGCTCCCTCAAGAAGCTCAGTCTTGGTGTGCTTCGCAAAAAGTCTGAGGGTCGGCTTCTCGATTCCGTCTACCAACTCCTGGGTAGTCTCCATCATATTAAACGTATCCCAGTCATAATTCGATATGAAATCGTCGGCTACTCCTTCGCTCTCCATCCACCGCACCAGAGGCGAGTTCCAGCGCTTGGCAAACTGCCCACCCCAGTAGATTGCATAAACGTAGCCGTCCTTGCAGGGCCATATCCGCCTGATGTTTACAAGCCCCATCCGTCCTCCCCGGCGCATGAGTCTCTTTGAGAAAACCCAGTGGTGGGTTATCCTCTCAGGAGTGCACCGGGTTACGGAGTCCTGTATGGAGACATCTACGTACTGTCCCTCTCCCGTCATCTCACGGTGGTAGATAGCCATCAATGCTCCCTGAGCAGCCTGGATTCCGGCATGAAGGTAGGTCTGAGCATGATAACTTATCCGTACCGGCGGGCGGTCAGCGTCGCCGACCGAGAACATATAGCCGCCTATAGCCCAGGCCACTATATCTGAAATCTTATAATCCCGGTAAGGGCCCGTCTGCCCGAAGGGGGTAATTGAAACCAGGCTGACGCCGGGGTTAATCTTTTCTAAAGCTGAGTATCCAAGGCCAATCTTCTCCATATGCCCCGGCGGGTAAGACTCTACAACTACATCGGCGGTCTTAACAAGCTCTTTGAAAATCTCCTTTCCGTCGGCAGTCTCAATATCAAGGGTAATACCCCTCTTGTTGGCACTGAAAGCAAACCAGAAGAGACTCTTTTCCGGGTCAGGCTCATCATGATAGAAGGGGCCTATACTACGGGCGGAGTCTCCACCGGGCTTCTCAATTTTTATTACATCAGCCCCGAGGTCTCCCATTACCCTGCCGCATATAATTCCCTTCTCATCGGTAAGGTCCAGTACCCGGTACGGACTGAGCATGCCTTCTGCCATTTATTTTTCCTCCTTCTGTAGCCAGTTTTCTCTCAGCAGCATTCCTTTTCAGACTCGATAGCCCGCGTTTACAGCCCTTTCCCGGCAATATATTCGGACAGTTCAGCCAGTCGGCAGCTATAGCCCCACTCATTGTCATACCAGACAAGCACTTTTATCATATTATCTCCTATGACCATCGTGCTCGCCGCATCTACAATGGCGCTGGCTGTATTACCTATGTAGTCGGCGCTGACCAGCTTCTCTTCATTGTACTCAAGGATACCCTTCAGCTCTCCCTCAGCCGCCTCACGAAACGCCAGGTTTACCTCTTCGACGGAAACTCCTCGTTCCAGGTCAGCCACAAAATCAACCATCGAGCCAATAGACACCGGTACGCGAATGGAGATTCCGTCAATCTTTCCTTTAAGGTCGGGGATAAGCTTTCCAACGAGTTTGGCAGCCCCTGTTGTCGTCGGAATGATATTGGTTGCTGCTGACCTGGCCCGGCGGAGGTCTTCATGCCGTCCATCGAGCAGCCGCTGGTCCCTGGTATAGGCATGCACAGTATTCATCAAGCCTTTGGTCACGCCGAAATACTGATGCAGCACCTTAACTACAGGAGCAATGCAACTGGTCGTGCAGGAAGCAGCCGATATGACGTGATGTTTCTCCGGGTCATACAGTTCTTCATTGACTCCCAGAACGACGGTGAAGTCTTCATTTACGGCAGGGGCGGAGATGAGAACTTTCCTGGCTCCGTTGTCTACGTGGGCGGCAATTTGTTTTGCATCGGTGAATACCCCTGTCGATTCGATAACTATGTCCACACCATAATCTTGCCAGGGGATATCACCGAGTTCGCGTCTGGTAAATACCTTTACCTTATTACCGTCAACAGCAATGTAGTCCTCTTCTACCTCCACCCTACCGGGGTACTTGCCATAGGTGCTATCCCACTTAAACAGATGAGCGCTTGTCCCGGCATCAGCATTACCGTTTATTGCCACCACGGATAGCTCACCCTTGTGATACCTGTTGATAGCTCGGAAGGTTAGTCTCCCGATTCTTCCAAAACCGTTAATTCCGATTTTGGTCGTCATCTTCATTCCCTTCTTTGCTCAGCATACCCATTTTCTCACTGTAACACGCTTTAAGCTGATAGCTGTTGGCTAGGATAAATGAATTCCGTTCACATTTCGAATAAGCGTTTTTTTCTACTAAAGATAAATCACAATTTGCAGCATTAGTCAAGACTCTACACTTCAACTTTTTAATAACCCCTTATTCAAGGTTAATAAGCCTATCTCAAGCCTTTTCACTATTCAGGCAGGCGTATTCCATTCCTCCAGGACTCAACCGGCGGGAACGTATATGCCTTTTTTGCCGAGGCATATACGTTTCTGCCTTCCCTTCAGGTAACAATCTTAGTTATCGCCTGGTTAACACGGATACTTACCTGAAAAATACTTTCACTTTCAGGATATAAATCTTAGTAGGTAAACAGGTCGAGGCCGCCCATTACGTGTATGTCCTGGCCGGTGATGTACTTTGCCTGCTTCGATACCAGATAAGCAATAAGGTTAGCGACATCTTCCGGCTCACCGAACTCACGCATGGCTATTTTAGCCTTGATGCGTTCAAACATCTCCCCTCCCTGGGGGCCCTTTGCCGGAGGCGCACCGGGCTCAGCGGGCGGGCGTGGTCCCATGGTATCGACGACACCGAGGGTTACCGCATTGGCAGTGATGCCAGCCCTGGCACCCTCGAGGGCAGCCGTCTTTGCCAGGGCGATAACTCCGGCTTTTGCTGCCGAGTAGTTCGCCTGTCCGAATCCGCCCATTACTCCGGCTACCGAGGAGATGTTGACGATACGTCCCCATTTCTTTTCGACCATCATCGGCCATACTTCTCTCATCCAGTGCCAGGGACCGTCGAGGTCTATTTTCAGAAGGTTCTGCCAGTCTTCAACCGAGGTCTTGTCAATACGGCCACCACCCCTGAGCAGCGCCGCATTGTTGACCAGGATATCTGGAGGACCTAAATCCGCCACAATCTTGGCAATACCGTCAACTACCTGCTGATGTTGACTCTGGTCAACCTTGTAAGCTATTGCCTTTACTCCCATCCCG
Organism: uncultured Dehalococcoidales bacterium; assembly: GCA_964583115.1. Lineage (GTDB taxonomy): Bacteria > Chloroflexota > Dehalococcoidia > Dehalococcoidales > UBA2162 > CAYVOV01. Next base: position 3,607 of record CAZOUZ010000035.1, on the reverse strand, counting down.
GCTACTTCTTTGGCTACTTCCTCAGCCCCTTCTATGACGATATCGACACAGGCTATATTGGCTCCTTCCGCCGCCAGTGTCTTGGCTATGGTGTGGCCCATCGCTCCTTTACGATTGGTGCCGGTAACAATAGCAACCTTCCCTTTTATTCCTAAATCCATAATCCACCTAACCTTTCTGTAATTTTAATAAATATATTTTTCAGGCGTATTATTCCCCTGTATAGTTGGGCTTTCTCTTCTCCTGGAATGCCTTGCGGCCCTCGGCGAAGTCCTTGGAAGAGTGGACATTTCTGCCGAGTTCGGGTTCCAGCTTCAAGCCTTCCTCCAGCGGCATATCGTATCCCCTTAATATTGCCTCTTTTACGCCCTGTACTGCCAGAGGTGCCGATTCGCAGATTTTCTCCGCTCTTGCTTTTGCCGCAGCCATAAGCTCGGCCTGAGGCACTACCTCGTGCACAAGCCCTATCTTCAGTGCCTCCTGGGCATCGATTCTCCTGCCCATAAGAGCCATCTCCATGGCTATGCTGAGAGGAACCAACCGCGGCAGGCGCTGAGTCCCTCCCCAGCCGGGCATCAGACCCAGTGTTACTTCGGGAAGACCCATCTTGGCAGTATCGGCAGCGACGCGTATATCGCACGCCATAGCAATTTCGAGGCCGCCGCCGAGGGCATAACCGTTGATTGCGGCGATAAGGGGTTTCCAGATGTGAAGACCGCGGACCAGGGTCTCGGTCGGCATAGCAGGTCGTCCGCCACCCCCGGGAGGACCTCCCGAAGGCGGAGCCGAACTGCTCAGGTCCAGTCCCGTACAGAAAGCCTTTTCCCCGGCACCGGTAATGATGCCGACCCACAGGCTTTTGTCGTCCCGAAAGTCTATCAGGGCTTCCGTCCATTCTGCCAGCGCTTCAGGACTGAGGGCATTCATTTTTTCGGGCCGGTTTATGGTGAAAGTAGCGACATGACCTTCTTTCTGGTATTCGATTGGCATAATCCTTTTCTCCTTCCCTTAAATTTTATTTTCTAAATGTCGTATATCTTCGGGCAAGGTTTAGACACGAGGTAATCCGAGACCTCTGACAGCAATCGTCGTTCTCTGGATTTCAGAACTGCCTCCGATTAACCTCGACTGATAGCTGCCCAGATAAGTCTCGCCAATCAGTCCGTCTCTCCATGCCCATTTCGACCCTCTCATAAGCTGCCCGTGGAGTCCCAGCAGTTGCGTGCCGAGGTCGGTTACCTGCTGAGACAACTCGGAGCCAAACAGCTTGCCGATAGATGCCATTAAAGTAAAATCCCGCCCCTGGCTCTGCTGCCAGTAGGTGTATTTTCCGAACAGGCCGGCAATCTCGGCTTTTATGGCTATCTCGGCCAGTCTATAGAGCCATACCGATTTATCACCCCTTAGCAGTCCTTTGCTTTCCCTCTCTTTTATATACTCCAGAAGCCGGTCCATAGAGCGCCTTGCCCCTCTCCCCAGGAGGACCAGGCTGGACCTCTCGGCATTCAGCAATGCACCGGCAACACGCGCCCCACCGTTTAGCTCTCCCACAAGGTTTTCTTTGGGCACTTTAACATCGTCAAGGAAGGTCTCACAGAAATCATAGGCGCCGAGCATATTTTGTATCGGGTTGACCGTCACTCCGGGTGATTTCATATCGATTAAGAGGAAGCTTATCCCTAAATGCTTCTTGGGAGCATTCGGGTCCGTTCTCACCAGGAAGAACCCCCATTCGGCACGGTGAGCGCCGGTAGTCCAGATTTTCTGACCGTTGACGATGAAACTATCGCCGCTCTCCACCGCCCTTGTCTGAAGAGAAAAGAGATCCGAACCGGCGTTAGGCTCGCTGAAACCCTCGCACCAGAATATCTCGCCCTTGCCCATCGGGATGAGGTGTTTCTTCTTCTGCTCCTCGTTTCCGTGTGCCAGGAGAATCGGCGCCAGCATATCCAGTCCGAAACCGTTTATCGACATCAGGTTGGCTTTGGACATTTCCTCGGTGAAAACAAGCTTGTAAGGTATGCCGGCGTCACCCTTGCCGCCATATTCCTCAGGCCAGGCAAGTGACAGCCAGCCCCTCTCTCCCAGCTTTCGGGCCAGGCGGCGGTTTGCTGCGTTGCTCTCATCATCATAGCTGCCGCGGTTTCTGGAGGTGATTTCAATATCTTTCGCCTCCTGCTTCAGGAACTCCCGTACCTCCTCGCGGAACAGACCTTCTTCTTTTGTAGTCGCAATACTAAAATCCATATTTTAGCATACCCCCGGCGTTAATCGCTTTTACCTGCTTCCCGTTCAATCTCCGCAGCTACCATTCGTTGATAGAAATCGGCATCGCCGAATGCCGACTCGGCAGCTTTGGTTCGCCTGGTGTAATAGTGTAAATCATGGTCCATGGTGGTACCGATACCGCCATGGATTTGATGCGCCAGAGCGATAACACGTGGACAGGCCAGGCTGGCCCACGCCTTGGCTACAGCTACCTCCCAGGAGCAGGGAAGGCCTTCGCTAACCATCCAGGCAGCCTGATAGGCTGACAGCATGGCACCATTTATATCGATTGCCATGTTAGCGCAGTGGTGCTGTATCGCCTGAAAGCTGCCAATCGGCTGACCGAAAGCGACTCTGTCTTTGGCATAGGCAATAGACATTTCGAATACCTGCTGAAGGGAGCCGACCATATCGCAGCACTTGGCTGCTGCGGCTCTCTCGATTATTCCTTTCACCCCGTTCCACCCCTCGCCCGGTTCCCCGAGGACGTTCTCTCCGGGGACTTTTACCTTGTCGAATACCACCTCACAGAGCTTATCGTTGGCAATAGTCTCCAGGAGAGAGCAACTCACGCCCGGGCTCCTGGCATCAACGATAAATATCGTAATGCCGTCCTCAGGCTTCGCACCGTCACCGGTCCTGGCGACGCAAAGCATATAATCGGCAATATGAGCGTCCGGTACAAAGAGCTTGGTACCATTCAGGATATAACCGTCTCCATCTGCGTCGGCCCTGACCTGAATACCGCTGGCATCATATCTGGCGCTGTCTTCGGTAAGGGCAAGGGTAGAAATATACCTACCCGTAGCTATCTCGGGCAGGTATTGCTGTTTCTGCTCTTGATTGCCGAGAACGAGAATGGGCAAAGCGCCAAGCACGACCGTAGAGAAATAAGGGCCTGGAAGACAGGCGCGCCCCATCTCTTCCAGCAGTACTGCCAGGTCAAGGAAGGTCATCCCTTCCCCACCATACTCCTCCGGGAGCGCCAATCCCATCCAGCCGAGCCCGACCATCTCTTTCCAGGTATCCGGCGAATAGCCCGTTTCACTCTCTTCCAGTTCTCTGACCACTTTCTTTGGGAACTTATCGGTTAAGAAATCACGGGCCATACTTCTTAACATTATCTGTTCTTCAGAGAAATCCAGGTTCATTGTCACCTGCCTGATTCAAGTTTATACCCACCTGCCAGTTTTTTCTAGTCTCTTTACGCCGTACTTTACGCTGTAACGGCAGCACTGCCGGCGCCTCTGCCGGTATTGCAGCCGATTATGAGTCAGACCTTTCTAGTCTCTTTGTCCGATGATGGTAACGCTGCCGACGCCGCTGCCGGGGTTGAAGC
>CAZOUZ010000034.1:0-12920 GCA_964583115.1 uncultured Dehalococcoidales bacterium | reverse complement strand
CCTTCAGCTCTTCATAAGATAGGGCATACAGGGCTTCATAATGTCTCTTCTTCGCTTCAAGGGCTGTCATCTCTTCACAACTGTCTGTGCGGACGGAACTGACCACGCTTCCTCCGCTTACAACGAAGACGGTCGGTTTTTCTTCGCCTGGTTGTGTTTCTTCTTCTGCTGGTTGCGGTTCTTCCGGCTTCCTGACGATTGCCGGTGATTTATTGCTTGTTTCTGTACTCGTTTCTGTACTTGTGGTCTTTCTGCTAGCCTTATTTATTTCCTCTTTAATCAGCTTGATTTTTTCCTCCAGGGCTGTAGTCAATTCCCTGTCTCCCTCGTTCTCCGCCTTCCTGAGCATCTGCACTAACCTGTCTAATTCGTCCATCAGCGAGTCAGTGACGGAATATGCCTGGCGGGCTGTCCTGTTTGCGCTGACCGTCACCGTTGATACTTTTACACCCTTTGCAGACTGGGCGAGTGCCGGGGAGGCTCCCGGTATCATAGATATCAGGAGTGCTGAAATTAAGACGGCGCTAAACAGTCTTTTCATTCTTTTTACCTCCTTTTTACCTCCATACCTGAATTAGTTATTATTATCGATAATCTATTTTATCGATCTTTATTTTATATTGCCACAACTTTGGGATAGACTTTGCGACCTTATCGGCTAATTCCCTCCCTTTGGGGTGACCCTTGTATTTGTTATAACGCAAAAGGACTGAAAAGGTTAGTATCCGGGGATAAATAATTTTGTATTCTGTTTCCTGAACCGGGTGTCGTGCATTCGAGTCGCACCGGGGATACCACTTCTTGAAGCTAAAAAAGCCCTTAGAATGCAGATTTTGCCACAGATGTGACACTCTAACCGGAAAATAATTTCAGTTCGTGTTTTTTTGACCGCGAGAGGATAATGGGTTAAAATATCTTTACTGGGAACAGTCGATAAATAGGCAGGGATTGTGAGACATACTATAAAAGCCTTTATTCATAAGGGTGAGAAATACTATGTTGCCGAGTGCCTGGAGCTGGCTGTGGTGACGCAGGGGAAAACCCTGGACGAAACTATTGCCAACCTCAAAGAAGCAGTTGCATTGCATCTTGAGGGCGAGGACCCGGCAGACTTTGACCTTGTGCCGAATCCATCTCTACTGGTAACGCTGGAGCTGGAGCCGGCGGGTGTCCCCTAAGCTAAGGCGGCTCTCCGGCCCGGAGGTCGTATCTATCTTCCACGCCTCTGGGTTTGAGACGCACTCTCACCGGGGGAGTCACCTGAAGCTGTGCAGGGTGACTGCAACCGGAGAAAAACCGACCCTGACAATTCCCCTTCATGCGGAGCTTGATGCCGGAACCCTGAAAGCTATCATCAGACAGGCAAGCCGTTACATCCCTGAGTCTGAACTCCGCTTACGTTTCTACTCTGACTAGCGAGGTAGTCAGAGTATCAAGGTCTTCTGGATCGCGTGTCGTGCATTCGAGGGAAATTACTTCACCGTCAGTTTCATCGCCGTGGCACCGTGATATTATCCACCCCTGTATTTTTTAATACCTTCGCCGAGCGGGTAGGACATCATGAAGAATATCTGTTTGTTGATATTGCGGATTATCATCGGGCCCTGCTCTACGTCGGGAGGGATATACGCCCCGAAGCTTTTATTGATAATGTGCTTCTCGCCGCCTATCCAGAGCTCGACTTCGGCGCACAGGTCGGTAATGTCATCGTAGTTCATAGCATTGAAAACGATGGACGTGCCGTGGGGTAAGGTATGCGCCTCCATCATAAGCTCGCCTGCTTTTGATGTTTCACCCGGCAGCAGCCACCTGGTATCACAGCCGAACTCGGCGCCGGGAATGACCTCCTCGTTGATGATAGCCATCGGGCGCGTGTATTTGGGGTCGGTCTGGCGCATGTAGGGCGGCCTCTTCACGTTTTGCTGGTCGCCCCCGAAGACGAAGTACTTCAGGTTTTCCCGGGTGTTCTTTTTCGGCGCTCCCGGTACCGGAGGCTCTTTTTTCTCATCCGAGCTTTCATCAGGGCTATCCTTTTCCCTGGTGTAAACCCCCGGCCCGGAGGTCCAGTGGCAAACGGGCAGTTTCGAGACTCTGGCGCCGGGGCTCCTGGTGGGCATATGCAGCATCCCGGCCGGGATATAGCATACCCAGCTTTTATTCAGGGGGACTTCTTCGTCCCCCATAATCATCCCCATATCGCTGGTATCCTCGGGGTGGTCCGGGTCGGTGCCCCACCAGGAGAGCAGTTCGGGAAAGTCATGGGCGTGGGGGAACATCGGCCTGGGATTTGCCGTTCGCTTCGCCAGCTCCTCCGGGGAAATCTGGTTCGGGTAGGACCGGGGCCATATCCAGGTGGACTCGCCGTAATATGCGCCCGGGATAACCTCGTCGTCAAGCCAGAGGACATGCTCCATGCTGATGCGTAAGCCGTCAGCCGCTAGCTTATCCCTTTCTTCCGGAGTGGGACCGGGCAGCATATGCCTTTTTTTAAGCTCCGTGCAGATATATTTATCGTATTCGCCCATTTTTCTCTCCTTTATTCCTCATTACTGATGAGAACCTGATTCAGAATCAAATAAAAATCAGGTGTAGCGTATTATATAACAAGATTTTTATAAATTGCACCATTCTTTCACTTCTCACCCCACTTTGCTTTATATAAATTCTTCGCTATACTATCCAGTAACTATGTGGGAGCGGGTTGTATCATTTTTCAGGAGAAGGGAATTCGGGGAGTCTTACCTGGGCAGGATTTTCGGCGTCCGGGTGCGGCTGCACTATACCTGGCTGCCGGCGGTTGTTTTTATTACCGCCGCCGTGGTGACCCAGTTTTCCACGGACTATCCATTCTGGATGAGGGTAATGCTGGGGATAGCCGCCAGCGTGCTTTTCTTTTTTGCCATACTCACCCGGGAGTTTATTATCAACTTCATCGCGGTACACAAGGGCATTACCGTGAAGCGGGTTACCCTGTTTGCTTTAGGCGGGGTCAGTGAAGTGGACAGGGAGTCTACCCGCCCCTCGCTCGACCTGCTGCTGGCGGTGACGGGAATGCTGTCAAACCTGGTAATAGCCGGAATATTTCTTATCCTCTATACGGCGCTGGCGCGCACCGGCGATATTCTGGTTAACGTGCTCGTCCAGTGGCTGGCGTTCATCTGCTTTATGCTGGCCATTTTCCATTTCATTCCCGGTTTTCCCCTCGATGCCGGCAGGGTCTTGAGGGCGCTGCTGTGGAGGGCGACCGGCAATTACGAGAGGATGACGCGCATCACCGGCTGGGTCGGCTGGGGTGCAGGCGTGGTCATAGCTATCGGCGGTGTCTGGATACTGGTAACATCGCAGGAGTGGTTCAGCGGAGTATTCCTGCTGTCAATCGGGCTGGTCTTGCAGAATGCGGCAACACACAGCCGCCGGAATTTAGGGGAAAACAGCCCTGCCTGAGCTAGCTGTCCGCCCCGTTCCCGGGCAGGGTCTCGCCGGACATTTCGTCAATGACCTTTCTTGTCCGGCTTTCTCTGGAGTAGACTCTCCACTCGGCTTTGAACCAGCGGAAGGGGCTCTGTGCCTCGGACGATATCCGCACTCTCGGGTCGAAGGGATTGTCCGTCTCCCAGGAGATACCTTTAATGCTGGTGAGCGGTGTGCCGGTGACTATTTTGACTTCATAGTAGTCACGCTCATTCCCCGGTAGTAGGAGCCCCTGCTCATGAATGCTCCAGTTCACCCGGACGGTGCTTCCGGGGGCAGCCCTGGTCTTTATATAGAGCCGGCAGTCCTCGACGTTATCGGAACTCCAGCGCGCTTCTTTAATACCTGAAACAACCGGCGGAGAAACCCGGCTGATGTAGAAATTGTCCCGTATTGACCCGGCCGGGCACTCACCGACAACATCTTCCCATTCCTGCCACTTGAACCAGGACTCGTTTTTGTGCACTATCGTGTCGCTGCCGGTGGGCATTCCACCGACGGTATCCTGCCAGTGGTCAGTCCCCAGCAGCCAGTCGGCTTTGTGATGTAAAGTGCCGCTCCTGGAGAAGGCGGAGAACTCTATAAAGCCGCCGAAGGTGTAACGGAGGAGTCTTTCGCCGATGAACCCGGCAACCTCGTCTATGTTGGCGAAGTCGCTGTGACCGTAGTCCCCATAGTAGATAACATCGGCTCCCTCCGCATACTGGGCTGCAAGCGGTACCAGGCCGTCATCCATATCTCTCGGCCAGGGGTCGACTCCACTGACATCGAACCGCTTGCTCAGCGGCGCCGATTCGCCGGATACGAATGCCAGCCAGTGCTTGTTTGTCGCCACCCAACTGCCGTCCCCGGAGCTGTCGTGAAAAGCCACGGAAGTGGAGACTCCCTGGTCAAGGAGGTGCCACAGTGCCTGCAGGTAATCGTAGACCGAGCCGCCGCCGGTAACGAAGTACCTGTTCAGCCCTTTGACGGGACTGTTTATCGTGACCACCATCGCTACCCTGTCGGCTAGCCCGCCGATGTTATTGGCTACTGCGTAGAGGGCGGTCTTTCCCCCCATACTGTGTCCGACCAGGATTAGATTTTTCTTGTCCGGTAAATACTCGTCGATGCTGTCGACAATATTGTTAGCCCAGGTCTCGATATCCATATAGCCGGGATAGCACCTCTTCAGGGTGTTAATCCGGACCTCGGTGCCGGGATTCGCCTGCTTATAGGCGGAAATATATTCCGCTATCTCCTCGAGGATGTAGTCTTCGAGAAGCTGAAAGGAGCAGATATTGCCGCCGGCGCCGTGGAGAAAAACGAAGTTAAGTTCCTTTACCTGCGCAGCTTCGTCCGGTGCCGAGAGTGCCGTACCCGGGAAGGCAAGCTGGCTGCACAGGGCAATAACTATCGGCAGGGCTAACCGCTTCATAATACCTGTAGACATTTTCATAAGATTTTCATAAAAATAAACAGGAGGCGAAAGAAAACTCGTAATAACGTCGGACTTTCGCTTTTTTATGGTTAATATAGCACGACTGATGAATCCTATCCACTTGACAACGGTAATGGAGTATCCTAGAATAGATATGACATATAACGATATATCGTTATATGTCATATAGAGTGGTTTCACCTCAGCCGGAGCCGGGGATTGTTATGGAAAAATATCGCGGACACTACCTGCACCATAAACCGGGGCGGGGAAGGCCGTTCCAGAGAGGGGATTTCAAGTACATCCTGCTGCAGCAGTTGAAGGATAAGCCTAGCTACGGGTATGAGATTATCCGGGCGCTTGAGGAGCGCTTTCACGGTTTTTATGTGCCAAGCCCGGGGAGTGTTTATCCAACCCTCCAGATGCTGGAGGAGATGGGATATGTCACCTCCGGCGAGCAGGAGGGTAAAAAGGCCTATACTATCACTGGTGAAGGTCTGAAATTCCTGGAAGATGAGAAAGAGTCCGGGGAGAGAATAACCAGCCAGATAAACAGCTGGTGGAACCCTGAGAACATTGACGACGTAAGTAAGACGATGAGCGAGCTTGAAAAACTCGCCAGGTTGCTCAGAGATAAGGCACGTACCGCGGACACGGAAGAGCTGGGCCGTATGCGGAAAGCCATTTCCCGCGCTTACGACCAGGTCTCAAAAGACTAGTCCTTTACCTGCCCGCTTGTGGTGGCCGGAGCCGGCAGCAACCGGTATTAAAGCTCGTGGCAGCCGAACTGATAGCAGTCGGCATTAAAGTATGGTTGAGAAATGAAAACGGTACTGCGGTTAATTGTTTTTGTCAGAAGTCGCTGGGGCTGGTTGGCACTTGCCTTTGGCTGTCTGGTATTGGGCACTGCTTTCAGCCTGATTGTGCCCAAGATGCTCGGTACCGGCATCGATACCGCTCTGAAGGTAACCGAGAGCGGTTTCCTGTGGTGGCCGATGCCGCGGGAGACGGCTATCTGGCTTGTTGCCGGGACGGTGGTTGTCGCCAGTGCTATGAGGGGGTTTGCGGAATACGGCCAGACCTACCTCAGCCAGGTTGTTTCCCAGAAAACGTCTTATGATATAAGGAACGCCATCTATGAACGGTTGCAGCGCCTGAGTTTCGCCTATCACGACCAGGCCCAGACGGGACAGCTTATGTCCCGGGCTACCGTTGATGTGGAAGCAATACGGATGTTCTTCGGGATGGGGATACTCGGTATCACCCAGATGGTTATCATGCTGGTAGCAATTTCCTGCATTCTGCTTCTTATGGACTGGAGGCTTGCCCTGCTTACCCTGGTATTTATGCCCCTCATCGGATGGCGGGCGCTCGTTTTCAGCAACCGTCTCCGTCCCATCTGGCTCAAGATTCAGGAGCTTATGGCTACGCTGGGGACGGTACTTGAGGAGAGCCTCACCGGGATAAGAATAGTGAAGGCTTTTTCACGCCAGAAAGAGGAGAGCCGGAAATTCTCCGGACAGGCGACACTGCTATATGACGAACACATCGGTGTTGCCCGCCAGATGGCTTTCAACCTGCCGCTGATGTTGTTTTTCATGGGGCTGCCCACCGTTCTTATCCTCTGGTATGGCGGACGTCTGGTTGTGGACGGGACTATGACGATAGGAGGACTTACCCAGTTCATACTCTATCTCAGCATGCTGGTAATGCCGGTACGCCGTCTGGGAATGATGGGAAACCTGCTTTCCCGCACTATCTCGGCCGGGCAGCGCATCCTGGAGGTACTCGATACCAAGTCCGCAGTAAAGGAGAAACCGGGCGCTATCGAGATGGGGAAGGTCGAGGGTAAGGTGGCATTTGAGGGCGTCAGTTTCAGCTACAATTCAATGGCTCCGACGCTTGATAATGTCAGCTTTAGCGTGCAGCCGGGCGAACTTGTGGCTTTACTCGGAGGCTCGGGCAGCGGCAAGAGCACGATAGCCAATCTCCTGCCGAGGTTCTATGATGTCACCGGAGGGCACATCACTATTGACGGTACCGATATCCGTGACACGACTATAGCCTCATTGCGCCGGAATGTGGGTATAGCCCAGCAGGATATCTTCCTCTTTTCCGGCACAATCAAGGAAAATATTGCCTACGGTGCGGTTAATGCCGATATGGAGCAGATAATAGCCGTATCGAAAGCCGCCCATCTTCATGAATTTATTGAGAGTCTTCCCGAGGGCTATGACACCTGGGTGGGAGAACGGGGGCTTACTCTCTCCGGCGGTGAGAAACAGCGCCTGGCTATAGCCCGCACCCTTCTTATAAATCCCGGCATCCTTATCCTGGATGATTCGATGTCCAGTGTCGATGCCGAGACCGAGCACCTTATCCGCCAGGCTTTGAGCAGGCTTATCAAGGGGCGGACGACCTTTATTATCACCCACCGTCTGCCTATCATAAAGAACGCCGACCTGATACTGATGCTCAGGGATGGCAAGCTGGTGGAACAGGGTAAACACAGCGAACTTATGGCAAGAGAAGGACTATACCATCAGGTATATCAGTCACAGCTCCTTGTGGATAATGATTCTATTGAAAACCTGGAGGGGGAATAATAATGTTTCATGGTGGCGGAGGTCCTGGCGGTCCGTTCGGAGGTGGCGGAGGTGGTAGAGGGGGTCCCGGTGGAAGACTGCAGAGCGCCCTCGATATTGATGAAGAAGAGGAACTGGGTAAGGTATATGACAGCAAGGTCGTAGCCAGGCTGCCCAAGTATCTGGCGCCGGTCAAGAGATGGCTGGCTCTGGGAACTGCCGGAATGCTGATTCGTACCCTGGCTCAACTGGCTATACCCTATATGGTGGGTACCGCTACCGATAATTTTATTCAGCAAGGTAACCTCGACGGGCTCAACGTCGTCGTGCTCGTCCTGGTAGGGGTGATGCTGCTGATGTGGGCAGGCGAGTATATGTCAACCCTCTTTCTCGCCTACGCCGGACAGTCGGTACTTTACAGAATGCGTACCCAGATGTTCGACCACCTGCACCGGCTCTCGCTTGGTTTCTTCGACCACAACAAGGTGGGCAAGCTGATGTCCCGCGTGCAAAATGATGTCGGCCAGCTTCAGGAAGTTATTACCAATGGTATCCTTAATATGCTGACGAGTATCCTTACCCTGCTGGGTATTGCCATTGTTATGATTGTTATGAATCCCCGGTTAGCTCTTATCACTCTCACCGTGGTGCCGGTGCTCGGCCTGATTATCTTCATCTGGCAGAGATATGCCCGCCGCGCCTTCATCAGGGTGCGGCAGGCTATCGCCATCGTCAACGACCAGCTTCAGGAAAGCATTTCCGGAGTGCGTGTTGTCCAGAGCCTGTCCCGTGAACAGGTAAACGCCAGGCAGTTCGATGACGTAAATAGAGCCCACCTGGATGCCAATATCAGTGCTGCCAGGTTGCAGGCGTTTATGATGCCCACGGTACAGATAATGACTGCTATTGCCTACGCACTGCTCATCATCTTCGGCGGCTATCAGGTAATGGCAGGGGCGATGGGTGTCGGTATTTTGCTGAGTTTCATACTTTACATCCAGCGTTTCTTTGAGCCGGTGATGATGCTGACAATGCAGTATACCGAGCTCCAGCGGGCGATGGCTTCCGGGTCGAGAATCTTCGAGCTTCTCGACGTCGAGCCTGAAATCAGAGATAACCCCGGGGCGATTGAGATGCCGCCGGTAAAAGGCGAGTTGAAATTCAATAATGTCAGCTTTTCCTATGAGCCGGGCGTGGAAGTACTCCACAATATCGACCTGACCGTGAGTCCGGGAGAGATGCTAGCCTTCGTCGGGCGGACCGGGGCTGGTAAGAGCAGTCTGATGAACCTGACCTCCCGCTTCTATGAAATAGATAAGGGTGAAGTTACTATCGACGGCTACAGCGTAGGAGCGGTCACCCAGGAATCATTAAGAAAACAGATAGGCATTGTGCCTCAGGACGCCTTCCTTTTTTCCGGAACAATCGAGGAGAATATCCGCTACGGAAACCTCGAAGCCAGCCATGAGGAGGTTATCGAGGCGGCTAAGACGGCGGGTGTTCACGAGTTCATTTCACACCTTGAGCGCGGCTACGATACGCCGGTGGGAGAAAGGGGCGGCAACCTCAGCGCCGGACAGCGCCAGCTTGTCTGTCTGGCGAGGGCAATCCTGGCGAACCCGCCGATAATGATACTCGATGAAGCCACCTCAAATGTGGATACGAATACCGAACGCATTATGCAAAAATCGCTTCGCCGTCTGGCTAAAGGGCGCACCTGTCTCATTATCGCTCACCGGCTGTCCACAATCACCAGCGCCGACCGTATCGTAACCCTTGAGCAGGGGAAAATCGCCGAGATAGGTAACCACAAAGAACTCCTGGCGAAAAAGGGACTATACTATCAGATGTATGAGACCTTGAGCGCCGCCGACTCGGGGTAGACGGACGCTTAACTGCTCTAATTTATAGAACAATTTGTAAAACCTGTCTCCTCTGTTCGGGGAACCCGTTTTATTTAAATTATGTAAACCCCATCTCCCTTATATTTATCTATTCCCGCCCGGCTTGCCTCCGCCCCGATGCAATCGGGGCTTCGCCCCTCTTCATTTTCCGTCCAGGCACGCTTCCCTGCCGATTGTAAGTCTATTGTAACTGTTTTGTAATCCTTTTTTAATATCTTGATGCCGGTTTTAATCCGTTCGTAATCCCGAAAGGATAAACTGGTTATAGCAAGGGAAAGGCCACTCTAACAGGAAACTGATGAAGAATGTTCCGAGGCTCATATTACTGGTAATCCTCCTGACGGTAATACTGGTAGCCGGTAATACCGGTGTCACCAGTTCTGACTTTTTGGACCTTGAAGACTCCAGCGATAATTCCCTCATCACCATCAACAACTGGTACGACCTCGCCTGGTACTGGCGCAAACCGGTCACCATCAACAACGGCGGCGGAGCGCTTACCGATTACCAGGTAAAGCTGACGGTAAATACCCAGGAGCTGATTTCAGCCGGCAAGATGGAGTCCGACGGCGCCGATATCCGTTTCTCTCAGTCGGACGGCACCAGCAAGATTCCTTACTGGATAGAGTCCGGCATCAATACCACCTCGACGGTTATCTGGACTAAAGTGCCGTCCATACCGAACGGCGACTCCACCATCTATTTGTATTACAGCAACCCCGGCGCCAGCGCCAACAGCTCGCTTTCCAATACCTTCACCGGCGGCTCATTCCAGGACCTCTTCAATGACATATCCAAGCTGGATGCCGCCGATTCCTCAACTATCGCCGTCACTCCCGGAGAAGCCCAGTTGCTGGTTGCCGATACCGAAATACTTGACGTGAACCAGGTCTTGGGTACCACCGGAGTTGAAGTCTATGACCAGCAGTGGGTCGGTCAGACCTTCTACGTTAATGCTACCGGCTACCTGACCAGGGCCACCATCAGGGCCAACAGGGAGGGAAGTCCGCCCGGAGCTCTCGAAGTACAGATAAGAAACGCCTCCGGTAACCTGCCCGGCACCACCGTCTATGCCACCGCCAGCCGGGATGATATCACCGGCCTGGGAGACTACGACTTCACCTTCAACCTGGCGGCAGCCGTTACCGCCGGGACTCAATACGCCGTCGTCACCAAAACAGCCGGCGGCGACGCCTCCAATTACTATTATTCTCGCTATAATGCTGATGTTTACCCCGGCGGCAGGGCGGTCCTCTCCACAAACAACGGCAGTTCCTGGACCCCGTACGATGCCTTTGACTATTACTGCAAGACCTATATTACCTCTGCCGCACAGCTTGACCAGAACCAGATAGCCAGCAGTGCCGACTGGCCGGTCTACGCTGATAACTGGAGCGCCCAGTCTTTTGTCGCCGGTGCGACCGGTAATCTGACGATGGTAGTCCTCAACGCTTCAGCCACCGGCAGCCCGCCTAACGACCTGACAGTAGAAGTACAGGATGCGGAAGAATATATTGACGAGGTTGTTGACCAGAGCCAGACATCATACACCGGGGACAGGCAGACATACGGCAACGACTGGTGGGCGCAGACCTTCCGCGCCGGTTCTTCCGGAGACCTTAGCAAAGTAACCTTGAGGGCATCGAAGACGAACAGCCCGCCCAACGACCTTATCGTGGAGCTGCGCAACGTGACTACCGGTTCCCAGGAGAGCGAGGACCAGAGCCAGACATCATACACCGGGGACAGGCAGGTCTACGGCAGTAACTGGGAAGCGCAGATTTTCCGGGCGGGACTGAGCGACAACCTGACCAAGGTAACTCTGAGAGCCGCCGAGACCGGCAACCCGCCCAACGCCCTTACCGTGGAGCTGCGTGACGTTGCCGGAGGTTCGGAGGAAAACCTCGACCAGAGCCAGACTAACTATGCCAGCAGCTACGGTATTTACTCCAATAACTGGCTGATGGAGACATTCCAGGCGGGAGCCAGCGGCGACTTGACCAAGGTCACCATGGGACTGGCTCGCGTGGAAGATGAAGACCAGAGTCAGACATCATACACCGGGGACAGGCAAATCTACGGTAGTAACTGGCGGGCACAGCTATTCGAGGCGGGAGCAAGTGGTGACCTGGGTAAAATTACTCTCAGAGCCTCGAAGACGGAAAGCCCGGCTAACGACCTGATTGTCGAACTGCGTAATACCATCCTCGGCTACCAGGAAACCGAAGACCAGAGCCAGACATCGTACACCGGAGACAGGCAGGTCTACGGCAGCAACTGGCAGGCGCAGATATTCGAGGCTGGAGCCAGCGGCAACCTGAGCAAAGTTACGCTGAGAGCCGCCGAGACCGGCAGTCCGCCCAATGACCTTACCGTCGAGCTGCGCGATACAATCTCCGGCTACCAGGAGACCGAAGACCAGAGCCAGACATCGTACACCGGAGACAGGCAGGTCTACGGCAGCAACTGGCAGGCGCAGATATTCGAGGCTGGAGCCAGCGGCAACCTGAGCAAAGTTACCCTCAGAGCCGCCGAGACCGGCAGCCCACCCAACGACCTGACCGTCGAATTGCAAGATGCTGTCCTGGAAGAGGTCCTTGACCAGAGCCAGACAAACTATAGTACCAACTATGCCGTAGAAAGTAGTACCTGGGTGGCGCAGACCTTCCAGGCAGGAGCTACCGGCGACCTGACAAAGGTTACCGTAACAGTCTCCAAAGTGGGCAGCCCTCCCGCCCTTGACGTGCAGATAAGAGACGTCTCCGGCGGTTCACCCGGCACTACCATCTATGCCACTGCCAGCCGGAGCGACATCGGCGCTCTCGGGCAGTATGATTTTATCTTCAGCACCCCGGCCAGCGTTACTTCCGGCACCAGTTACGCCATCGTGCTGAAAACGGCCGGCGGAGATGGCAGCAATAATTACCCGGTCAGCTATCAGACTGCCGACCCTTATGCAAATGGCAACGCACTTGCCTCGGCAAACAGCGGCGGCGACTGGACCCCGTACGCTAACTTTGACGTTTATTTTCAGACCTATGTGACACTGGATACCTACATTCCCGGCGGCACGGTTTATGCCACCGCCAGCCGGAGCGATATCACCACCGCCGGAGAGTATGACTTCACCTACTCCTCTGCCTACTCGATAACTTCCGGCACCAGGTATGCCCTTGTTATCTACACCAGCGGCGGCGATGCCAGCAACTATTACAATGTCTCCTACCAGGACTCCGATGCCTACGCCGACGGCAGGGAATGCTCCTCGGCGAACGGCGGCACCGACTGGACGGGGAGCAGCTCTACCGACCTTTACTTCAGGACCTACGTGCCGATACCGGCGGGTTTCCGTCCCGGCAGCACGGTGTACGCCACCGCCAGCCGGAGCGATATCACCACCGCCGGAGAATATGACTTCACCTACTCCTCTGCCTACTCGGTGACTTCCGGCACGAAGTACGCCCTTGTTATCTACACCAGCGGCGGCGATGCCAGCAACTATTACAATGTCTCCTACCAGGACTCCGATGCCTACGCCGA
>CAZOUZ010000033.1:0-13559 GCA_964583115.1 uncultured Dehalococcoidales bacterium | reverse complement strand
GCAGCACATACAGCTGAATCTTCAACGGTCTTACTTGGTCAGGTGAAATAATAACTTAAAAGTTCTACCTATTGTACAGTACCGCCCACCAAAAGGGACTCGAACTTTAATAGACCAAGGCGAAGGTCTTAGAGAAGGTTTTGGTTCTACCTATTGACATGCACGGTTTACCGCAGAAAGCCCGAATAGCCAGGTAAAACCGGAAGTCAGATAAAAATTCTGCGTTCTGTTCTTTCATCTTCACCTAAATTTACTCGAACCAGGCTAGATGACCAAGTTAACTACAAAGCGGATTACACAATCCATCTTCTCGTGTAGTATCAGCTTTAACACTATCGATTCGTAGTGGTTTAGCTTTGGGGAGGATAAGGATGATTCCCGTTTATTAGACTCATTCTTAATCGTTAATTAGAAGATTTCCATCACCGATTGCCGACGCTACACCTTTTTGGTATAGTTTAGGAGCAATGCCCCATTTTTTCTCCGAGTGGCACCTTATTTTAAGAAGAAGCCTGGCTAACTGGCACCTGCTTTCGACTCTGATGGTCGGCGTGCTTGTTGCTGTTGCTCTCCTCTCAAGCATCCCTTTCTACTCCAATGCCATAAACGACCTGGGTCTGCATCGTGCCCTCCGGGAAAGACCAATCGAGCTTCTGGACTTAGAGGTCTACGTTCCTCCTGACCTGGTGAACTATCAGAATTACCACGATTCCGGAGAATACATTAATAAACAGGTATCCCGAAATATCAGGTCAGTTATTCGTCAGGAAGAGACCTGGATAAAGAGCCAGAGTTACTTTGCGGGCTGGGTGGGACGCCCTATCCCCACCGGCGCGATGCGGCCTACCGGACATTTCCACGTTTTCAGCAATCTTGAAAAGCATATCACACTGGTAGAAGGGAAGTATGCCGAGCCAATTGCTGCCGGCCTGACTCAGGAAGAACTGGAGGACCCGGAGTTTGCTATCGAAGGTATGATTGGCAGCGAGACCGCAGAGCTTTTCAACGTCGGTGTTGGTGACCGCCTGATTTTTATCTCCGGTTATGGTGCAGATGAGAAGCAGATAATAATCGAACTTACTGCCATCATTGACCCCATTGACCTCAGCGAGGAGTACTGGCTGCTCAAAACGGATGTATTTACCGTACCACCGGAAGAAGGCGAGGTTGCACCGATTTTCATCTCGGAGCAAACCTTATTTGAAGGTGTAGCACGTATAACCCCCGCCACCAGAGCCCAATACCACTGGTTATATTTCGTAGACATTGACAGGATTGACTCGCAAAACGTCGGCACTATCAAGGCTGCGGTTGAGCGTATGGAGCGACAAATTCTGGCATATCTACCGAAGAGCGGAATGCTGACATTGATAGGCAGCGTCATCCGCCAGTACCAGGACAAGCTGATGTTTACTCAAATTCCTCTCTTCCTCATCATATCCCAGATTGTCGCAATTATCCTTTACTACCTTATAACAGTTGCCAATATGCTTATAGAACGGCAGTCAGGGGAAATCGCTTTATTCAGGAGCCGGGGTGCCAGTACATTGCAGATAACCGGTATTTATTTTATGGAAGGGCTGATTATAACCGCGGTCGGTACTGCGGCGGGACCTTTCCTGGGCGCCCTGGTCTTCAGTCTGTTAGGCAGGACGAATGCCTTTACCGCCCTGACCGGCGGCGGGCTTCTGCCAATCAGGTTTTCCGGTACTGTGTTTTTACTGGCGGTAGTGGCAGCAGTGCTCTGTTTGCTCACCCTCCTGGTGCCTGCAATTCAAGCGGCTCGCCGTAGCATGGTACATAACAGACAGCAGAGTGCCCGCCCGGTTTCAAAGCCTTTCTGGCAGCGTTTTTACCTGGACCTGGTTATACTGGTATTTGGCGGCGTCCTGTACTGGGAGTTAAAGGAGCGCGGCTCCCTGCTCACCGCGGACATTTTCGGGGGGACGGACATGGACCCGTTGCTGCTGGTAACGCCGATGCTCTTATTGCTCGCTGTTGCCATCGTTTTTCTGCGCCTCTTCCCGATTGTTATTAATCTGGTAACCAGATTCGGCACATATATCAGAAATACGCCGGTATTACTCAGCTTATGGCATATGGCACGAAATCCAGTTCACTATGGACGGCTGATTCTCCTGCTGATAATGGCAGCCAGTGTAGGGATGTTTTCAGCAACATTTCTGGGAACACTGGAGCGAAGTTATGACGAACGTACTATGTATGCCGCGGGAAGCGATGTACGTCTTGAAGGATTAAATGCCTGGCGTACCCCGAAGGATGTTCTGCAGCAGCATTATACGGAAATGGCCGGGGTAGAAGAGACCGGCACTGCTCACCGGGTCATAGGCAGAGTAGGCACTCTCTTTACAGAAACGCAATTCAACCTGTTAGCCATAGATGCGGAAAACTTCGAGAAAATTGCCTGGTACCGGGACGACTTCTCCGATAATACTCTGCAGGAACTGATGGAATTGCTGGCGGAAGACAAACCTTTAAAACAGGGGCTGGACCTGCCGGACGGTACTACGGCTCTGGGGATATGGGTAAACCCGATGGAAGGGAATCCCGAACTGCGGGTTTTCGCCAGAATTCAGAACGGTCTGGGATATTACACCAACCATCAACTAGGTACTACCGATACCGCTGGCTGGCAATACCTCGAAGCAAATCTAACTGTCCCGGGCACCGACGACCCTCTTCCTCCTCCTCTCAATCTTTACAGCATATACGTGAGCTTTAAGGGCACGAGCCGATACTGGGGGAGTCCGGGAGGCATTTATTTTGATGACCTCCAGGTCCGGGGCTCCTCTTCCTCTGCTCCGAGAATTATCGAGGATTTTGAAGATATAACCGAATGGACGATTATGATAGACCCCCAGGCCGGCTCTATCTCATCGGGGAGCACGGGGACAGACAGGTTCGTGATTAATGATGAAGTGGTGCACAACGGTTCCGCTTCCGCGCAATTCCGATGGGCACACCGCAGGGGTACCATAAAGAAGGGCATCTTCGCCAATGTTGACAGCCGGCCGCTGGTTGCACTGGCTAGCCGTTCTTTTATTGGGAGTGCCAGTGTGTCAGAGGGTGACCCGGTGCTGGCACGCATTCCCGGAGAATTTATTCCCATAGAAATTAAGGGTGTTATCGATTACTTTCCCACCCTGGACCCTTTAGAGAGAGGATTTCTCATCGTCAACCTCGACCGACTGGTCACTCCAAGGACTTTACTTGACGGTGGGGATATTTACCCCAACGAGGCCTGGCTTACCCTTACCGGCGATACAGAACAACGGCAAGCTACTCTCGACAGTATCAGTAGGGGGAATTATGGGGCCAGGAAATTATATGACAGAGAGGCGATGATATCGGATTTGAGAAGCGACCCGCTAGCCGGAGCTGGATGGAGTGGGACGCTGATAATTGCTTTCCTCGGCGTGGTCCTGGTCAGCAGTCTCGGCTTTATTGTGTATAACTATCTTTCAGCTCAGGGGAGGCAGCTAGATTTTGCCATTCTGAGAACACTTGGATTTTCCTTACGCCAGATAATCGGGCTGGTATGCTTTGAACAGCTTTTTATAGCAATAGCAGGGATGGGAATTGGAACCATTATCGGTGAAAGGCTAAGTTACATCATGATGCCGTTCCTCCAGTTGACGGAGCAAGGAGAAAGGGTACTGCCTCCTTTCATTCTTACCATTGACTGGCAGACCATAGGAATAGCCTACGTCATCATTGCCATTGCATTCGTTATCACCATCTCGATGGTTATCTTATTCTTTTACCGGGTAGCTATCCATCAGACGCTGAGGATGGGAGATGTCTAATTATTTTCCTTTAGGATTACGGAGATAGTGAAAGATGGTTGACTATAATAAAGATAGTAACTACATAATTTGTGAAGACCTGTTTAAAATCTACAAAGCAGCTGACCTGGAAGTGGTAGCTCTGCGCGGACTGGACCTGACGGTGAAGCGAAGCGAACTTATGGCTATCATCGGTGCCAGCGGCAGCGGGAAAACCACTCTTTTAAATATCCTTGGCGGGCTGGACAGCCCGACAGCCGGAAATGTTATCGTTGGCAGGACCAACCTGCTCACGGTATCGGCCCGCAGCCTGGTCAGATATCGGAGGGAGGACGTAGGATTCGTCTGGCAGCAGACGGGAAGAAATCTTATTCCTTACCTTACGGCATTCCAAAACGTGGAACTGCCCCTTATTCTGATGGGCTGGCCTCTGAAAAAACGCCATCAGCGTGCCGGGGAAATGCTGGAAGCAGTGGGTTTGACTAACCGGATGCACCACCGACCGGAGCGTTTATCGGGCGGCGAACAGCAACGGGTAGCTATAGCTGTGGCGCTGGCCCATAATCCTCCATTGCTATTGGCAGACGAACCGACCGGAGAACTGGACAGCCAGTCTGCAGCCAGCATTCTCGACGTATTCCGTTCCTTAAATGAGACCTACGGGGTCACCATCGTTATCGTAACCCACGATAAGTCGGTTACCAGCAAAGTCCAGCGCATTGTTACTATCCGCGATGGCAGAACGAGCCTGGAGTCAATCAGGGGTGCCGGAGCAGCCAGGAAAGGAATGGGGTCGAAGGAAGATTATGATGAATTTATCGTCCTTGATGGTGTCGGCCGCCTTCAAATACCCCGTGAATACGTAGATAAATTGAAGTTAAAGGGGCGGGTCAAGGTCCATCTTGAAGAAGACCATATTTCTGTATGGCCGGAAGATAGCCAGAACGTAGAGGAAGGAAAATGACTGCACCACTGGTTGTAACAACTAAGCTGGAGAGGGTATTCGATCTGGGTTCCGAGCAAATCAGGGCTATCCATGATGTCGACCTTGAGGTCGATTACGGTAAGTTGCTCGTAATAACGGGCCGGTCGGGCTCTGGGAAAACAACCCTCCTGAACCTGCTTGGAGGACTTGACAGTCCTACCTCCGGCGCTATCTTTTTCCAGGACCAGGAGCTCGCCAGCCTCACCGAGTGGGAACTGACACAACTCCGGCGCCACCTCATCGGATTTATCTTCCAATCCTTCGGTTTGCTGACCCTGCTTTCGGCGTACGAAAATGTTGAGTTGCCCCTTAGAATCGGCGAGTGGAGCCGGTCGGAGCGACAGAAAAGAGCTTTGGAATGTCTCGAGATGGTAGGGCTCAGCAACCGTGCGCACCACCGGCCTTACGAACTATCCGGGGGCGAGCTGCAGCGGGTTGCTATCGCTCGTGCGATTGCCCATCGCCCTGCTCTCATACTTGCCGATGAACCAACGGGAGAGCTGGATATGGCGAAAGGGGTGGAAATAATCAACCTGCTGAAAGAGATAGCATCCAGGGACGGTGTAGGGGTGGTGGTAGCCACCCATGATTCAGCCATAGCAGAAATTGCCGATATGACCATGGAATTAAGCGATGGTACTTTCGTTAACAGGTAATTGCCATCTTGGATATCGTGCATTCATTTTGAACCGCCGCTTCCGGCTTTTTTAAAACGGCCGCTCTGGATGCTCTTGATGTAACAGCTTTTCCAGCAGTGTAGCACTCGCCCTTTCCCAATCTTCACATATCTAAACACCTTACGCTTACATTTAGCACATTTTATAGCTATCATTCTCATGAGCCTTCGTCAGTTTGACCCTTTCCGGATTATTATAGTTTCCATACGGGTTAAAGGGAGGGTAACCTTGCCTTCAACAATGGCCAGTGATAGTATAGCTTTGAAGTTGAAGAGAATTTGGCAATGCAGATAGAGATACTTGGCGCTGAATCTTTAGGAGTTCGTGGCTTATGCGCCGTAGTCAGGACAAAAGACCGCAAGGTGGTTATTGACCCTGGAGTTGCCCTGGGATTTAAGCGACATGGTTTAATGCCACATCCAGTGCAAGTGATAGCTTCTGAAAGAACCAGAAGACTAATCGAAAAGGCTCTGGAAGATGCCACCGATATAGTCATCAGTCACTATCATGGAGACCACATTCCGCTGGTTGACGCTAACCCCTATCAGCTTTCTGTGGAACGAGTTGCAAAGTTGTGCCAGCGTCCTCGCCTCTGGACTAAGGGAACGAAAGACCTTTCATACAATCAGGCTCATCGGGCAAAGGCTCTGGCTAAAAGCCTCGGGCGGGTTCTACCGAATGCTGAAGGAATGAAAGACGGGCCGCTGGCTTTTTCCGTCCCTGTCCCCCACGGTGAGCGAGACAGCCGTGGTGGCAGTGTGATGATGACCCGGGTTGAAGAGGACGGGGAAGTATTTGTGCATGCTTCAGACATTCAGATGCTTAACGATGAAGCGATTAAGCAAATTCTTACCTGGCAGCCCAACATAGTGCTTGCCTCCGGCCCACCTATCTATTTACCAAGCTTAACCTCGCAGAAGCAGGAGGATGCTTTACGCAGGACTTTGCGTTTGGCTGAAAAGGTCGATACCCTGATTCTTGACCATCACCTGATGCGCTCCAGGAAAGGAGAGCAGTGGCTGGACCAGGTCTCTTCCCTTACCAGGCATAAGGTCATTTGTGCTGCTGAATTTATGGGATTCCATCGAAATTTACTTGAGGCTGAACGGGTTTTCTGGTACAAGAAACTACCTGTCCCTGATGGCTGGCATAGAGCCTATGCCCGTGGTGAAATCGATGTAATTTCCGAATGGTCTGGCAATATAGCACAGGTTAGAATGAGATGAAACTTATCAGCGCTTGCTTGTTGGGGATAAGGTGCGCCTGGAGCGGTGACGACAGATATAAAAACAACCGGGCTATTGGACTTTCAAAGCTCGAGGGTCTAATTCCTGTCTGCCCTGAACAATTGGGAGGGCTGCCGACTCCCAGAGCCCCTCAAGAAATCCAGGGTGGTACGGGTGAAGATATACTTGACAACAAATGCAAGGTTCTGAATAAAAACAGCGAGAATGTTACCAGTGAATTTATCAGAGGAGCGGATGAAACCCTGAAAATTGCCCGGCAGCTTAACATCAGTGAATTTATAGGCAAATCCAAGAGTCCGTCATGTGGCTGCGGTCAAATATACGATGGCACATTTTCTGGCAGATTGATAAATGGCGATGGGGTTACCATTGCACTACTGCGAAGAAACGGTATTAGAATCATACCAGAGGAAGATTTATAGCTTGCCCTGGCTAACCTTAGATAATCATTCCCATTAATGTGATTACCCTTTTGCAACTCGAGCGTCATCCCTCCCTTTCGTTAAACAATACACCGTTTTGTGACTCTTATATGGCGCAAAGGTCACAAAACGAATACTCATTTCCCGAAGTCGCAAGAAGTATATATGTCTCTATATAAGGTTTTTCTCCGCAAATATCAAGAACGGCAATTTTATACTTATTTAGGGATTTTCGAATACCTGTCTTAATTCCTCTAAGTTAGCTTGCTCCCGTTTCAGGAACTGTTCCCTACCCTCTGTATATGACGGAAGAACCCATTTCATTTCCTGCAGGTTTTGCGTGATAATCGGTATCCAATGATAAGGGATAGATATCAGTATCCATCCCTCTTCGAATACCTCTTTTGATCTCATACCAAAGGCCAGCCCGGTAACCGTGTAATTCACCTTGCCGCTTCGATATGGATAAACGTAAAGCCAGGCACATCCCAGTACACCCGTTGTCCTGGACTCCCGTATCTCACCGGTGGAATAGCACATCGCCCTCAGCACGATTTCTGC
Organism: uncultured Dehalococcoidales bacterium; assembly: GCA_964583115.1. Taxonomy (GTDB): domain Bacteria; phylum Chloroflexota; class Dehalococcoidia; order Dehalococcoidales; family UBA2162; genus CAYVOV01. Next base: position 5,861 of record CAZOUZ010000033.1, on the reverse strand, counting down.
CTGGCTGGTATCGGCCATAAGAATTAAAAGGTCCGGCTCGAATGTCAGTTTGTCTAATGTGGAGAAGGCGGCATAGTTAACCGTACCCTTCGGCAACATGGGAAGGTGTTGATAGAGGCTGCTGTTAGCTCGCGGCTCCTGGAAAATTTCGAGTTTAATCCCTACTTCTCCGGCTTCGGCGAATGCGGGCAAATCCTCCATCCCCAAAAGTGCCTTTCCAAAGCAGTTCTCGTTCTCCTTAGCGAAGTAAAACGGGGTTCTCCTTTGCTGCGCTTCTTTGAGCATTTCACAGAAAGATAGAGTCTTGTCTAACTGCTCAATTCCTTCCGGTCTGGTGGGCAGGAACTTGATACCAACAGGTGGGTTCTCAAAATTGAATTTTTTATAGATGGATAAATCAGTTTGAAGCGGTCTCATAATAAGCTCCTTAAAAATATTTATTACCCAACCTCCACCCGACCCAATTATAGCAGGTTCTAAGAGAAGTAAAACAACCTGGCTTTTTGCATTTCTGATATTATAGAACACACATATTTGAAAACTAAGCTAGAACGAGTTTTTCCTCTATTTCGAAATTTAGCCACGTTTTAAGAGACCCTGATACTTTACCAGTCCGTAGTTCTAAATATTGTTCACATTGTATGTCGTTAGCATACTATATGTGAGTATTTGTGAATCACTGGACGGAATCAGAAATACTTAAAATAGACAAACCACCGAGAAGCTGATAAATTAAAACCTCATATCCTTCCAGTAACCCCCTTCTCCCCGACTGTGTCGGGGAGAAGGGGAATATCGATTTATTTAAAAGGGGCGAAGTCCCCAATTAACAAAAGGGGAGTTTAAGAGGGGCAAAGCCCCTCTTAATTTTCCTTAAAGGGCGGCCTGCTTGCGCGTAGCCCCGATGCAATCGGGGCGGAGGCAAGCGGGCGGGAATAGATTAATAAAGCTAAATTGATATTACGCCGCCGCCGTTATACAATACTCGGAGAAGATGAGTATTGCCAAACAACTTTTCCAGTTACAGGATATCGACCTTGAGATAGAGTCCGATGAGCAGACTTTAAACCTCATTATCAGCCAGCTTGGAGAAAGCGGGACTATACTTCATACCCAGGAAAAACTGGATTCGGAGCGGCAGCAGCTTGAAGAGCTCGCCCGCCAGCAGCATTCCATAGAATGGGAAATAGAAGATATCACCGGCAAGCTGAAAAAGGTCGAAGAAGAACTATATAGCGGCAGGATACACAATCCCAAAGAGCTTACCGACCTTCAGCATGAGTCCGAATCGCTGAAAGCCAACCTCGCCAGACTGGAAGAACAGGCACTGGAGATAATGGAGAAGGTCGAACTGGCAACAAAAAGCGTGGCTGCCTCGGACAGCGGGCTTAAAAGGATGAAAGCCGAGTGGCAGCACCAGCAGCGAAAGCTAACGACTGATATGGAAAAGCTGAGAAACACGATAGCCAGTCTCGGAGATAAACGGCAGCGTCTGGTAAAAAATATCGAGCCCCAGGCAGTCGAAATCTACCAGGAACTCAGAAAACAGCGGGGAACAGCCGTAGCCAGGGTACAGCAGGGAACATGCCTCGGCTGCCGCATAACGCTACCCGTCAGCGATTTGCAGCGGGTAAGGGGCGGCAGCATGGTACGGTGCAGCAGTTGCGGTCGCATCCTCTTTTTAGCCTGAAGTAATGAAAACTAAAAAAGCAGTAATACATACCGATGGCGTCGCCGTGCCGAACCCCGGACAGGCGGCTATCGGCGCCACGATAAAGGACGAGCAGGGCGAGCTAATCGCCTCCATATCTCAACCTATCGGCCACGCAACAAATAACCAGGCGGAATACAGGGCTGTTATCGCCGCCCTGGAAAGGGCTATCAGCCTGGGGATTGAACAGGTAGACTTGCGCTCGGACTCCGAGCTTATTGTCAATCAAATCAACGGCAAATACCGGGTGAAGAATACCACCCTCAGACCTCTCCACCAGCAGGTCAAAAAGCTGCAAAGCCGGCTAAAAGGTTTCACCGCCACTCACCTACCACGGGAGCAAAACAAAGAGGCCGACAGCCTGGCGGGAAAAGCCCTCGGATAGTCCGCTTACTCTTTAATAAGAGTAATAATACCTACCATTGCTAAAAGGGCGAGACCAGCACCAAAGTAGAAAGGAGCTGCCGGGCTGACAACATCCCACAGCACACCAGCAATGACGCTGGCTGCCACCAGGCTTAAGCCAACAACACCATGATATAGACCATAAGCTGTTCCTCTCTTGTCTGCAGGTGCTAAATCAGCCACAAAAGCCCTGGCTACCCCCTCTATTATCCCGTAATATATCCCGTAACAGGCAAAAAGCACCCATGTCTGCCATAAACTTGATGACACCGCAAACCCCAGATAGACCAGAGCATAAATAAACCAGCCCATAATGATAATTCGTCTTCTACCCAGCTTGTCCGAAAGTATCCCCATAGGTAAGGAAAAAGCAGCCTCGAAAGCATTCCAGACGACAAGCATCAGCACTACATGTAAAAGGGGTGCCCCCAAATTCTGCGCCCTGAGTATAACGAAGAAATCGCTTGAATTCCCCAGGGTAAAGACGAACATTATAGAAAGGAATATCCAGAAGCGGGTATTAAAGCTGCCTTTTATTCCGGATAGAGACATCCTGCCTGGAGCAACACTATCTGCTGAGCGGTCTCTCTTTCTCTCATGGACAAAAACCTGCAGTACTATTACCGCCAGTACCGCCGGGATGACGCCACCTATTACCAGCCACCGGAAACACCCCAGGCTAAGTTCTATCGCGCCAGTACCCTGAACGAGGTAGACAATAATTGCAGCTACAATTAATCCCAGAAAAGCCCCGGTGGTATCCATAGCCCGGTGTAAGCCAAAACCTTTCCCTCTCTCCTCCTCAGCAACAGAATCAGCAATCAGGGCATCACGCGATGAAGTACGAACACCCTTACCAATTCTCTCGGTGAACCTGACGGCTAAAACCCCTCCCCAGGCGCTGGCCAGATACAGAAAAGGCTTAGATATAGTAGAAATGCTGTAACCCAACACGGCCAGGAACTTGCGCTTGCCTATCTTGTCACTGAGCCAGCCGCTGAATATCCTGCAAATGGAATCAGCGCCTTCAGATAGCCCCCCGACAAGCCCGACAATAGTACCTGCTGCTCCCAGCACATTGGTTAAAAAGAGCGGGACAAGGGTAAAAATCATGTCGCTTGAGACATCGGTCAGCAGGCTGGTTACACCCATAAAGAACACGTTGGGGTGAAGTCCCCAGATTTTCCTGTCTCCGGCGCCTGCCTTCTCCTGTCCTGTCAATTGTACCTCCATAACGATATATCGTTTTCCTCATATTTATATAACACAGTCACAGCCGTTCGGCAAGACCCCCACCGGAAATCCTGCCCGCCAGGCCAAATGGGTCGCCCAGACGGAACGGCTGTATACCAGCATATTATACAGGGGGTTATTGACGTAACGTAAAACGTATGTTATTATCGGGACAACTAGAAGGAGTCTCAGTATTTTCGGTACACATTGAAAACTGAGGAGGATTGATATGGCATGGTGGACCTGGATTCTGGTAGTCATACTTATCGCCCTGATAGTGCTATTCTTCGTGGCAAGGCGGCGCTAGCGAACTAATCCTGACAGCATATTAGCCATCATAAATTTATAAAAATATTAAACTCTTTTTTAATCCTGAGAAACCAGCTAACCGATGCCAGTCAGAGTTAAAAGCCCGACAGCTATCTCGCTATCGGGCTTTTACTGTATACTGACACAGCAGGCAGCAATTACTTGACACTCCTACTATTAATAGCTACAATACTTCTCGGACTGAGCCAATTTGCCAGTTAATCCGTGCCGAGATAGCTCAGCCGGTAGAGCAACGGACTGAAAATCCGTGTGTCCCCAGTTCGATTCTGGGTCTCGGCACCACCTTAAAAATTTAACCTCAAGGTCTGAGAGAGCGGAAGTAGTTCAGTGGTAGAACGCCTCCTTGCCAAGGAGGAGGTCGCGAGTTCGAACCTCGTCTTCCGCTCCAATTTTTTATACTACAGGCAAACTACCCTTTAATTTGCCAGAACACGTTGTCTCTTGTTAATATATAACTATGAGAGTACGCGCCTTCGAGGTCAATGAACCCATCCCCGAACTCAAGGAGACGCACGCCTTTGCCATGCTCAGTCCCTGGGTAGACGTGGGCAGCGTGGGGACGCTGGTGCTCTCCTGGCTTGAGGCGCACTTTAAAGCCAAGGACCTGGCCAGACTTGCCAGGCCCGGCGACTTCTTCGACTTCACCCGCTACCGCCCTACCAGCCGTCTCAGGGGAGAACAGCGGCAGGTAACCGTCCCCAACACCTTCGTTACCTACAGCAAGCAGGAAACAGGAAACGACTTCCTCTTCCTCCGCATGCTGGAGCCTCACGGCCATGGCGAAGTATATATCGAATCGGTACTGCAACTGCTGGCTAAATTCAATGTCAAGAGATACTTTCTCATCGGCAGTATGTACGACTACGTCCCGCATACCAGACCCCTGATAGTTACCGGCGGAGCCGTCGGCAAGGGTATGCAGGAGCAACTGACGGATATGGGAATCGAGTCCAGCAATTACCAGGGGCCGACTTCAATAAGCTTCCTGATATCTCAGCGCGCCCCCGAAATAGGTATGGAGACCTCCAGCCTGATAGTCCACCTGCCGCAGTACACCCAGATGGATGAGGACTACATAGGCACGGTGCGAATTATGAGCCTGCTCAGTCCAATGTACAATGTCCCGCTGGACCAGTCCCATATCAAGAGAGCCGAGAAACAGCATGACCAGATAGACATAGCTTTAAACAAGAACCCGGAACTGAAAACAATCATCGAGCAACTTGAAAATCACTACGAAGCCCGCACCGAAAGGCACATAGAAGAAGATAGTACCCGGCTGTCACCTGAAGTAGAGAGATTCCTGTCCGAGATGGACAGGCGCTTCAGGGAAGGCTAGTCTTTGAGGTAACCCTCCCCCTTGTATTCCCCCTGGCGAACTGATAACCCGACCAGTGAAATATCATTCGCCTTCCCTTTTACAGCGTCGGTCAAATGGTTGACCTCGAAACGTTTTTTGAGGCTTAATTATATCTTCAAAATGTTCATATATTTTCAGGATTTCTTCACCGAACAGTTCACACTGGCCCCCAAAACTCAATTGTGACCCTAGCCCTTCGGAGCTTGCCACTATGTTAGGGTCGAAATCCTTTATCTGCATAGTCGCTACACCTTTGTGCCTAGAAGAGGTCATCGAGCTCCCGATTCCCCTCGGGCATCTCGCCATGTTGCAAGGTATACTGTTGAAGAAGCTCGCTCTCCCTCTTGGTAAACATCGGCTCTTCTTCATAAGTGAAGTATCGAGCCCTTTCATTAAGCTCTAGCTGCGCCTGCAACTCCAATTGCAGGTTCATTGCTCCTTTAATGTAGGTGATGTTCTCCTGCTCATCCAGCAGTTGAAAGATACCCTCTACCTCCGGTACCTGGCTCACATTCTCCGGCGTAAACTCGAGCCATAGTTCCTTGCGAGGTGGCAAGATTGGCTTGCTGAGCTCGAATCTTAAATCGCAGTTGAGGCAACGGCGAGCCTCAGCCTCAGCCTGCTCACTGCTCAGGGGAAGTCCCACCGCTTCAAAACACAGGATTCGCTCTCCGGCGGGACGAATACCAGGCTCAACCCTGGCTTTTTCTATAAAGCCCTCTTCCCTGTCCAGGTAGGGTGGGATTTCCTCCTCCTCGCTCAGCACTTCGTCTATGTTGCCTTCACCGCCAAGGTATTCATCGATAGATACGGCCGCCTGCC